>NZ_JBNPXI010000059.1:0-1093 GCF_050433385.1 Brassicibacter mesophilus | reverse complement strand
ACCTGATGTGCTAGTAGAATTACATCAAGATAAATTTACCAATTTATTTTTAGAAAAAAATATGCTTCTTATAAACTATTACTGGATATATTATCCAAATATAAGTTCTTTAATGTGACCCAAATCTATATCTTTACCTAGCAATCTATTGATGCAATAACAGAGATTATGAGCCAAGACCTTTGTTCTAAGTCTTGTCATATGTCCCCATAGAGATTTTGCTAAAACTTTGTTGATATTTAGTTGCTCTGTCAATTGTGAAAAAGTGGTCTCAATTCGTCTTCTAAGTTTAAAAATATATTGGCGAAGCCATTTAGGATAAGGAGCTTTACTGTTATCCCTTTTCATAAATATTAACTGAATTCCTTTTTCAGCTTGTAGATCTGGAGTTAAATATTTATTGATATAGCCTTTATCACCAATGACTATCATATTTTTATACGTATCTACTAATTCCCATATAGCTTCCCGATCATCTACATTTGCTGGGGTAAGCACAAAGTCAGTAATAAACCCATCCAAGGTGGTAATGGCATGAAACTTAAAACCATAATAGGTTTCTTTTTTAGAAGCACAATATCCGTAGGTGGCATCAACTTTAAAAGTTTTGTGGAAATGTGCTCTACCAAACTTGCACACAGGAATAGGAATACTATCTATTACCCTGACGGATTGTGATTGATATCCTAGTAAAGAAGTAAGCTCTTTACGGATTTCATCAATTACTGCATGCAACCCCCTACGGGTTCTGTTAAAACGAGTTCTATCACAAAATTTTGGAAACAAGTCTCTTAGATTCTTTCTACAGAAGCCTAACCACGCTTTTTCTGAATCAATAGTGAGTAATTCACCAACAATACCTATGGTAATTATTTCACTATCACTTAGGATAGAATCATTGATATTTCTACGTTTTTTAATATGTGTTGGGGTAATTCTTTGGTAAATATCGTCAATAAGGATGTAGGTGACCGTAATGAAGTCTTTTAAATCACCGATTTCTTTGATAGAATATTCTTTAGTAAACTCCAGCATATGTTATCCTCCTATCTTAATTTCTTTGTCGTTATTAATGATAGGTTAACATAATGTT
>NZ_JBNPXI010000058.1:0-1349 GCF_050433385.1 Brassicibacter mesophilus | reverse complement strand
TTGGGGTTGTGGACCGGCATAACGGAAGAGGCTATTGTAGCTGAAGAGGTCTGGAAAGACCCACCATAGAAGGTGATAGTCCTGTAAGCAAAACAAGAAGACTTCCAGCCGTGATCCAGAGTACCACGGGACACGTGAAACCCTGTGGGAAGCAGGGGGGACCACCCCCCAAGGCTAAATACTACCTGGTGACCGATAGTGAAGAAGTACCGTGAGGGAAAGGTGAAAAGAACCCCGGGAGGGGAGTGAAATAGAACCTGAAACCCTATGTCTATAAGCAGTGGAAGTTCTTTATATGAACGACCGCGTACTTTTTGTAGAACGGGCCAGCGAGTTACGATATGCAGCAAGGTTAAGTTGTTAAGCAACGGAGCCGCAGGGAAACCGAGTCTTAATAGGGCGCTTTTAGTTGCATGTCGTAGACCCGAAACCGGGTGACCTACCCATGGGCAGGATGAAGCGGAAGTAAAATTTCGTGGAGGTCCGAACCGTTTAGCGTTTAAAAGCTATCGGATGACCTGTGGGTAGCGGTGAAATTCCAATCGAACCCGGATATAGCTGGTTCTCCTCGAAATAGCTTTAGGGCTAGCCTCGAGTTTAGTGACGTGGAGGTAGAGCACTGAATGGTCTAGGGGCGTTTATACGTTACCAAAACCTATCAAACTCCGAATGCCATAGTCATATGCTCGGGAGTCAGACTGCGTGAGATAAGTTTCGTAGTCGAAAGGGAAACAGCCCAGATCACCAACTAAGGTCCCTAAGTACAAGTTAAGTGGAAAAGGATGTAAGACTACACAGACAACCAGGATGTTGGCTTAGAAGCAGCCATTCATTCAAAGAGTGCGTAATAGCTCACTGGTCGAGTGGTCTTGCGCCGAAAATTACCGGGGCTCAAACTTGTCACCGAAGTTGTGGGATACGTAAGTATCGGTAGAGGAGCATTCTGTATGGGTTGAAGCTACACCGTAAGGAGTGGTGGACTGTACAGAAGAGAGAATGCTGGCATGAGTAGCGAAAGGTGGGTGAGAATCCCACCCGTCGAAAGCCTAAGGTTTCCTGAGGAAGGCTCGTCCACTCAGGGTTAGTCGGGGCCTAAGCTGAGGCCGAATGGCGTAAGCGATGGACAACAGGTTGAGATTCCTGTACTACCTATAAGCGTTTGAGAAATGGAGTGACACAGTAGGATAGGTTATGCACACCGTTGGTTGTGTGTGTCTAAACCCGTAGGGAGTTTCTACAGGCAAATCCGTAGAGACAATTCTGAGAGGTGATGGGGAGCGAAATTTAAGTAGCGAACTAACTGATTCCACACTGTCGAGAAAAGCTTCTATCGAGCAAGTAGGTACCCG
>NZ_JBNPXI010000057.1:0-1412 GCF_050433385.1 Brassicibacter mesophilus | reverse complement strand
AAAACTGCACAGCAAACAGCTGGTCAAGTCCTCGACCTATTAGTATCACTTAGCTTAAGACATTGCTGCCCTTACACCTGTGACCTATCAACCAGTTAGTCTTTCTGGGGTCTTACTCTGTTAACCAGATGGGAAATCTAATCTTAAGGGAGGCTTCGCGCTTAGATGCCTTCAGCGCTTATCCCGTCCAGACTTAGCTACTCAGCCATGCCCTTGGCAGGACAACTGATACACCAGTGGTCTGTCCATCCCGGTCCTCTCGTACTAGGGACAGCTCCTTTCAAATTTCCTACGCCCACGACAGATAGGGACCGAACTGTCTCACGACGTTCTGAACCCAGCTCGCGTGCCTCTTTAATGGGCGAACAGCCCAACCCTTGGAACCTGCTACAGCTCCAGGATGAGACGAGCCGACATCGAGGTGCCAAACCTCCCCGTCGATGTGGACTCTTGGGGGAGATAAGCCTGTTATCCCCAGGGTAGCTTTTATCCGTTGAGCGATGGCCCTTCCACTCGGTGCCACCGGATCACTAAGTCCAACTTTCGTTCCTGCTCGACCTGTATGTCTCGCAGTCAAGCTCCCTTCTGCCTTTACACTCTACGCACGATTTCCGACCGTGCTGAGGGAACCTTTGAGCGCCTCCGTTACTTTTTGGGAGGCGACCGCCCCAGTCAAACTGCCCAACTGACAGTGTCCCAAGACCGGATTCACGGTCTCTGGTTAGAACTTCAGTATCATAAGAGTGGTATCCCAACAGTGACTCCACCGAAGCTGGCGCCCCGGTTTCTAAGTCTCCCACCTATCCTGTACATATGATACCAAAATCCAATGTCAGCCTGCAGTAAAGCTCCATGGGGTCTTTCCGTCTAGTCGCGGGTAACTCGCATCTTCACGAGTACTACAATTTCACCGGATCTCTTGTTGAGACAGTGCCCAAATCGTTACACCTTTCGTGCGGGTCGGAACTTACCCGACAAGGAATTTCGCTACCTTAGGACCGTTATAGTTACGGCCGCCGTTTACTGGGGCTTAAGTTCATTGCTTCGCTTGCGCTAACAATTCCCCTTAACCTTCCAGCACCGGGCAGGTGTCAGCCCCTATACATCATCTTTCGATTTAGCAGAGACCTGTGTTTTTGGTAAACAGTCGCTTGGGCCTCTTCACTGCGGCCAGAATAAACTCCAGTGGTAAACACTTTCATCTCTTCTGGCACCCCTTCTCCCGAAGTTACGGGGTCATTTTGCCGAGTTCCTTAACAAGAGTTCTTCCGCTCGTCTTAGGATTCTCTCCTCGCCTACCTGTGTCGGTTTGCGGTACGGGTACCTACTTGCTCGATAGAAGCTTTTCTCGACAGTGTGGAATCAGTTAGTTCGCTACTTAAATTTCGCTCCCCATCACCTCTCAGAATTGT
>NZ_JBNPXI010000056.1:0-1464 GCF_050433385.1 Brassicibacter mesophilus | reverse complement strand
CCGCCGTTTTCAAAGTCTTCATTCTTGTGTAGACAGTTTTTACATATTTTAAGAGAATTATCTTTCTGAATGTTCTCCTAGCCTTCATGATGTCTTAACTAAAAGCCATATAGTCTTTCAAACATCCTTCTTCCCCCTATTTTCACAAGCGATAATAAGAACGCTTTTTCGTTCTCTAAAGGAGTATTTTATACCGTCTCGGCCTGTAAGGACTAATTATCATTTGATATGCCAAATATATTTTCTCGTGTGAACAATCCTGTCATAAAGCATAATGTTATGAAGACGATTATCATGGGAGGATTTTCTATGGTTATTACACCAGATGTATCTGACTTATCATATGCATTACATAACGGGATAAAGTATTTTGAACTCATTGCTGAGCCTGTGAAACGAGAAATACTCTCCAGCTTGTATATTAATGCATGGGGGTATAATGGAAGCATGCCGGGTCCGACGATTCAGGTTTATCCTGGAGATTACGTGAACATACGTGTGATAAATAAGCTGCCGGAGCCCACAAGTATACACTGGCACGGTCTTGATGTGCCGAACGTCATGGATGGTGTCCCAGCTGTAGAACCTTCACCTAAAATAGATCCTGGAAAGTATTTTGACTATCATTTCAGGATAACCAATTCATTAGGTACACATATGTATCATACACATTTTTACACGGTAAAACAAGAAATGATGGGTTTGGGAGGAGCATTCATCATATTGGATTCAAACCTGCACAAGCAATATATAAATAGAGACTATTTTATCATGCTGCAGGAATTTCATGTAAACGGACTGAATATGGGTGAAATTAAACCGGGAGTATATGATATTGACCATATGAATGACGATTTTAATTTCTTTACGATGAATGGGCGATGTTTTCCATATACGTCTCCTCTTAAGACAAAAATTTGTGAAAATGTTAGGATACGTCTTGGTAATGTTGGACATAATGCACATCCTATTCATATTCATGGGCATCAATTTATCGTTTCGACAAGTGATGGTAATAGTATCTTTGTACAAAACCGACTTGAGAAAACAACAATAAATGTTGCATCTGGAGAAACCTACAATGTTGAATTTTATGCAAATAACCCTGATATATGGCCTTTTCATTGCCATATACCACATCATATGTCCAATAATATGCAAAAACGGATGGGTGGAATGTTTACAGTGATAAAATATGTTTGATTTGAATCTTTATATCTATTTATATTTCTAATCGTAACTGTCAATCTCAAAATGTACAATTATTAGAATTAGTTATTGCTTCTTTTTTATTTTGGTTAAGTGAAAAATTAAATTCCAGTTTGTAAGACTAAATTCCATAGGAAAAGAATTTAAGATTATTACAAACTTAACCTGATGTGCTAGTAGAATTACATCAAGATAAATTTACCAATTTATTTTTAGAAAAAAATATGCTTCTTATAAACTATTACTGGATATATT
>NZ_JBNPXI010000055.1:0-1671 GCF_050433385.1 Brassicibacter mesophilus | reverse complement strand
CTTTGAAAACTGAACAGTGAAAAGACAAGTTTAATAACAGCAAAGCTGTTAAAACAACTTATGAATTAACGTCAACGTTAATACATTTGAGTTAATGGAAAAACTTTTATTTGAGAGTTTGATCCTGGCTCAGGATGAACGCTGGCGGCGTGCTTAACACATGCAAGTCGAGCGAAGTTTAAAGTAGGAAGCCTTCGGGTGGAATACTTTAAACTTAGCGGCGGACGGGTGAGTAACGCGTGGGAAACCTGCCCTATACAGGGGGATAGCCTCGGGAAACTGGGATTAATACCCCATAAAACTCTAATATCGCATGATATGTGAGTCAAAACTCCGGTGGTATAGGATGGTCCCGCGTCTGATTAGCTAGTTGGTGAGGTAAGGGCTCACCAAGGCGACGATCAGTAGCCGGCCTGAGAGGGTGAACGGCCACACTGGAACTGAGACACGGTCCAGACTCCTACGGGAGGCAGCAGTGGGGAATATTGCACAATGGGCGAAAGCCTGATGCAGCGACGCCGCGTGAGCGATGAAGGCCTTCGGGTCGTAAAGCTCTGTCCTAAGGGAAGATAATGACGGTACCTTAGGAGGAAGCCCCGGCTAACTACGTGCCAGCAGCCGCGGTAATACGTAGGGGGCGAGCGTTATCCGGATTTATTGGGCGTAAAGGGTGCGTAGGCGGCCTTGTAAGTCAGGTGTGAAAGGCTACGGCTCAACCGTAGTTAGCACTTGAAACTGCAGGGCTTGAGTGCAGGAGAGGAGAGTGGAATTCCTAGTGTAGCGGTGAAATGCGTAGATATTAGGAGGAACACCAGTGGCGAAGGCGACTCTCTGGACTGTAACTGACGCTGAGGCACGAAAGCGTGGGGAGCGAACAGGATTAGATACCCTGGTAGTCCACGCCGTAAACGATGAGTACTAGGTGTTGGGGTCGACAGGCTTCAGTGCCGCAGTTAACACATTAAGTACTCCGCCTGGGGAGTACGGTCGCAAGACTGAAACTCAAAGGAATTGACGGGGGCCCGCACAAGCAGCGGAGCATGTGGTTTAATTCGACGCAACGCGAAGAACCTTACCAGGGCTTGACATCCCTCGGACAGAACTAGAGATAGTTCCTTCCCTTCGGGGACTGAGGTGACAGGTGGTGCATGGTTGTCGTCAGCTCGTGTCGTGAGATGTTGGGTTAAGTCCCGCAACGAGCGCAACCCTTGCCTTTAGTTGCCAGCAGGTTAAGCTGGGCACTCTAGAGGGACTGCCGGTGACAAACCGGAGGAAGGTGGGGATGACGTCAAATCATCATGCCCCTTATGTCCTGGGCTACACACGTGCTACAATGGCCGGTACAACGGGCAGCGAACCCGCAAGGGGGAGCGAATCCCTATAAGCCGGTCCCAGTTCGGATTGTGGGCTGCAACTCGCCCACATGAAGTTGGAGTTGCTAGTAATCGCGAATCAGAATGTCGCGGTGAATGCGTTCCCGGGCCTTGTACACACCGCCCGTCACACCACGAGAGTTGGTAACACCCGAAGCCAGTGAGCTAACCTTTTGGAGGCAGCTGTCGAAGGTGGGATTAATGATTGGGGTGAAGTCGTAACAAGGTAGCCGTATCGGAAGGTGCGGCTGGATCACCTCCTTTCTAAGGAGAACTGCTTTTCACTGTTTAGTTTTGA
>NZ_JBNPXI010000054.1:0-1679 GCF_050433385.1 Brassicibacter mesophilus | reverse complement strand
TAGGTAATTGCGAAACTCATGATTAAAAGAGGTGTAGAAAGAACCTATAGATGTAGAAGTGAATTTTTAAATGTAAACTAATGTGTTTTATGCAATAAGTGGTTTTAAGCTCCTTATAAATTGATGTTGATTAATGTTATTGGCTAGAACTACAGTAAATAATTGGGTAATGCCAGCAAGTAGTAAATCTGCATGTAATGTTTTTTCATTCTGGGTTTTACGATTAGCGACATTATAACTTCCTTTAAAATGGTGGATAGACCGTTCAACAGTGGTTCTGATTTTATAGGTTTCAAGCCATTCATCTGACCCACGAATAGTACCTGGATAAGCACGAAGATTTTTTTCAGGATAGATGTAGAACATTCTACCACAGGAAGATGCTGTACAAGGATTATCGCAGAAACACTGGCGTTTATACTTACCGTCATCATGCTTGATCCACTTTACTTTAGGGCATATAAACTTATGTCGAATCAAACCATTTTTACGTTTAGCAATACCTTCATACTTCATAGGAAGCGAAGTATCACTGGGGCAACAAGGTATACCATCTTCATTAACAGGGCAATCAGGGTAAGAGAGTTTTGAACGAGAGTTCAAAGGTATAAAAGCTTTTTCGAAATTTAGATTATTAAGTAACGCATCGTAAAGTGTGGTGCTGTCAAAAGCGGCATCACCAAGAAAAGATTTGGGTTGAATCAAAGGATGTTTTTCAAAGAAGTCAGTTAATACAGGAATAAGAGCCTTTGTATCATGAAGAGACTTATCCTCATCAGGAGAATCGGACTTTTTATCAAGAATAATATTAGGATGATTATCCATAAAGTCTTTGTTGTAAAAGGATATGTCTCTGACGATGCCAAGACCATTGGTAACCATGCCAAACTTGTAAACATAGCAGAAATGACCATTAATGTAGAGTTGCTTAATTTCAGAGTTAGAAGCAGAATGAGAAGGCATAGAGCCATAAGCAGCTTTGTAAGGGTCATAAGAATCATCAAGTTTGTTAGCTTTTTTAAAGGCTTTAAGATGTTTAATGATTTTATGGGAGTATTTAGGGTTGTTTTCAGTAACATAAGCCTCGATACCAGAGGTGTCAAAGATAGTCATAGAAGCTTTAGCAGGATTAATTTCTTGGCAAATTGGTTCAGTGACATCAACAAGATGGTCAAAGAATGATTGTAAGTCCGATAAAAACTCTTGCTTAAAGCGAGTAAATCTTGAAGCATCTGGAACACGAACAAAACCGCAGAAATCTCTAAGTTCTTTAGAGAACTTAAGGAAAGTAATCAAAAGTGTATCAGTAGGTATAGAGAAGATTCGTTGAAGAATGAAAGCCCAGAGCATAGAAGAAAGCTGGTGCTCACGAGGGCGACCTGTAGATGCATAATAACGATTATAGAAAGTAAAAGGAATAAACTCACCTATATTAAGGTTCTCTTCAAGAAGAGAAAGAAAGTGATGTTTGTCGTTTTCGAAAGAATTGGAACAATCGGAATAAATTTCAGCCAAAGAAAGCTGTTTATGTGTTAAAATAGACATATATAACTCCTTTCAGGGTTTGGTGGATTTGTTTCTCGCAATTCAATTTTACCATAATCAGGTGAGGAGTTATATATTTTTATGCAAGAAAAAACCCCGTAATTATACGGGTTGTGGCGTTTCGCAAACGTCTA
>NZ_JBNPXI010000053.1:0-1811 GCF_050433385.1 Brassicibacter mesophilus | reverse complement strand
TTAGCTTGATTTTAGTCTGCTTTGCATGTTTTTTGAATTAATGAATCCCATGGTAGCATAAGATCCAGTACTTTCGGATTAGTCTTAAAATTGGATCCAGGTATTCTGGATAAAATGAATTCTAAATATTTGTATGGATTTAATCCATTAGCCTTTGCAGTTTCCACTAATGTGTATACACATGCACTTGCTTTAGCACCTTCAGGGCTGCCACAGAACTCCCAGTTCTTTCTTCCCACTGTAAATGGCTTGATACTGTTTTCTGCAATATTGTTGGATATTACACAGTTGCCATCTTCGAGGTATGTTTGCAGCTTTTCTTTATGATTTATCGCATATTGAAGAGCTGCTCCAATTCTAGATTTTGGCAGTACTTGTGTGAGTGCTGTTTCTGCCCACGACCAAAAGGCCTCTAGAATTGGTTTTTCCTTTTCTAGACGCTTAATTTTTCTCTCTTCAGGCGAGAGGTCTTTAAATTTTCTTTCCCAGTCAAATAACTGATTACAGTATGCTATTCCTGTGGCAGGCAGAGTTGCTTCCTGACTTTTCGTATCTTTAGGCATAGCATCATTAAAGTATCTCCGCACATGAGCCCAGCACAGGCAGTGGCGGATACCCTTTACTTTCCCATAACCAGAGAAGGCATCCGTGTGTAAAAATCCACTGAATCCTTGGAGAAACTTGCTTGCATTTTCTCCTGCTCTACCTGCAGCATATTTAAATATTCTAATGCCATGATCCGCATGGGTGGATGTAGAGTAAACCCACATATATGACTTAGTAGTATTTTTCTTTCCTGGTTCATTTAATACTTGAACTGGAGTTTCGTCACAATGCAAATACTTCACTTTTAAGAGTTCTTCCTGAAGTCTTTCCACTACAGGCATTAGCCATTCTTCTGATGTCTTTAGTATCCAATTAGATAGTGTTGCACGGCTTATTGGAAAGCCCATCTGCTTCCAATCTTTCTCCTGACGATATAGAGGAACTGCCTGCACAAACTTTTGATACATAGTCCAGGCAACGCTTGATGCAGTGGCATATGAGTGTTGTAATACTGGTTCTGGTGTATAGGGATTGAAAATAGAAGGTAGACCTTCTATTTTGCATTTTTTGCATTCATAGGTCTCCTGATATATATTTACAATGCTGATTTCAGCTGGAATATATTTAATTTCTGAACGTAAAAATTTCTTGCCTACAACTGATAGATTATCTCCACATTTAGGACAATTTCTCTGAGATTCTTCTAATTTATACACTTGGTCCTGCTGAGGAATATTTTTAAATGCTGCCTTTCTTTTGTAACCTGAGCGTGTTCTTCTTACAGGTTCTTCAAATGGAACTGGTTCTAGCACTGTGAAGTCTTTAGTAACCTCTGCTTCATTAAAAAGACCAAGAGCAACTTCCTCAATTACAAGTTGTCCATCAATTGCAGATGTTTTTTCAGTCTTTCTGCCATATAGTTTCTTTAATAGAAATTCTACATTTTCATTAGCACGCTGAAGCTCTTTTCTTAGAGATTCTATTATTTCATTTTGCGATTCAATTGTCTTTTGGAGTGTTTGTATTAATATGTTTTCGGTCACTCTAATTTAGCCTTCTCTCTAAGTTTTTATCTATCTTGATTATACCATTTTTTGTTTAAAAAAGCTACTAAAAAAAGGCTTAAAATACGCTTTTTGGTGCGTTTTTTAGCCTTTAAATTACTCTCTTTTTCTCTAATTTTGGTATGGTATTTTTCTGATGGACAGATAGACCTTCCATTAACCAACGATACTGCTGAGGGGTTATCTCTAATACTTCCTGAG
>NZ_JBNPXI010000052.1:0-2032 GCF_050433385.1 Brassicibacter mesophilus | reverse complement strand
CATTTGATATTAAAAGCTCACTTGCTTCTTTTAATGACTCTGGTTTGTAGTAATCAAAATACTTCATTATTCCACCTCCAAATATCAATTCAATTGTCTGTTTTTATTTCCTTAATAGCTATAAAGCGAAGAATAGAAAACGTATTCCTTCATAAAAAAACATATGTATGTACTCCTTCTACACTAGATTATACAAGGAAATCGTTTGTCATAATCTCATAAATTTTTCTTCCATACATATAATGTTTTAGTAACTGTTAATAAAGCTATTATACATAAATAATAACTTTATTGACATCTATTTTAGGAAATATAACAAGTTCGATATCTTTTCTGGTTATTTTCTGTGGCTAAGTTACATAAGAAAGGACTATATGCAAAGATATAGTCCTTTTGATAATTATTATTTAATTTTTAAAATATATTTGTTTATATAGTGATTATTTTGTTTGTGGAAGTACTTTGTTTAGTATTATACCTACTATTGCTGCTAATGCCATACCCTCTATAGCTAGGTTTATAGTACCAATTTGTATTGGCAATACAGCTCCGCCAAGACCTAATACTAATATTACTGCTGCAATTATAAGATTTCTTGATTGAGCAAAGTCTACTTTGTTCTCAACTAGTGTTCTAGCTCCAATTGAAGCTATCATTCCGAATAGTACTATTGATATTCCACCAACAACTGATGTAGGAATTGAACCTATTACTGCTGCAAGCTTTGGTACTCCACCTAATAGAATAGCAAATACAGCTGCAATTCTCATTATCTTTGGGTCCCAAACTCTTGTAAGAGCTAATGCTCCAGTGTTCTCTGAGTATGTTGTATTAGCAGGACCACCTACTAAAGCTGATAATGATGTACATATTCCATCAGCCATCATAGTTCTATGAAGACCTGGGTCTTTAAGGAAATCATCTTCCACTGTAGCACCTATTGCTACTACATCCCCAATGTGTTCAACCATTGTAGCAAGAGCTATTGGTGCAACCATCATTACTGATGTAAAGCTAAATTTAGCTATGGCAAATTTAGGAACTCCAAACCATGCCGCTTGTCCTATAGTTGAAAAATCAACATTACCAGTTATGATTGATACTACATATCCCACAATAAGTCCTGAAATTACAGGTACAATCTGTAAAAATCCTTTACCAAATATGGATACTATTATAACAGTAGCAAGACCAACTACAGCTAATAGCCAATTTTCTGATGCCATACCTATTGCAGTAGGTGCTAGCTTAAGTCCTATAACTAAAATCATAGGTCCAGTTACTACTGGAGGGAAAAAGCTTACAATCTTTTCTACACCAAAGACATATATGAGTCCAGACATTACAAGATAAACTAATCCAGCTATAACTATTCCACCTCTAGCATAGGCTAATCCCTCAGCAACCTGAGCTCCTTGTCCACTTGATAGTGCTTGCGCAACATCAGTTATACCAGTATTAACCGCTAATACCGCTAACATTGGAGCAATAAAAGCAAATGATGAACCTAAAAATACAGGAACTCTCTTTTTCATAATAAGATGACCTAAAAGAGTACAAACCCCCGCCATAAATAGTGCAACAGATACGTCTAGTCCAGTAATTATTGGTACTAATACAGTTGCACCAAACATTGTAAACGTATGCTGTAATCCAAGAATAAGTCTTTTTCCTAAAGATAATTGCATTGCATCACGAATAGGTTCTTGAAGCTTAACAGTTTCCATCTTATAAATTTCCCCCTTTATTCTTTACTACTCCCCTTAATAAAAACTTAGCAATAGACTTTCCTTTTCTCCCCTCCCTCTATATGTAATCTTTCTGAAAGCTTAAAGCTTCAGAATATATAACCACCTGGCTATAAGCTAAATAACAGCCAGGTGAGCTAATACATATTCTTTGTTACAATCTACTTCTGTTGATTCTTCTCCTTTATTGCATTAAGGACTCTTTCTGGGGTTAATGGTATTTGATGCATTCTTACTCCTACTGCATTGTGAAGGGCTATGGCTATTGCTGGGGCTGATGGTAT
>NZ_JBNPXI010000051.1:0-2149 GCF_050433385.1 Brassicibacter mesophilus | reverse complement strand
TACTCTCAAAAGGCTTATTGATGTTACCCTTTTTTAACTTGAAGAAATATCAAATATTTTTAGATTTAACTATTGACATTTCTTAGCTGGACTAACTTCAATTTATTTAATCGTTATTAGTATGTGCTATAAACTATATTTGATACAATGCATAAAAAAAGGGCTTTCGCCCTTTTAAAATAAATTATTAGTAACATAATATATGGATAAGCTTATTTCCTAGTCAATAATTAATCAAGATTATCTTCTTCAATTTTATGTCCATAACATTCTAGGACAGGAACAACAAACATAAAGCCTATTCCAGGTTTAATTATGTAGTCTAGTTTTCTGTTTATTTTATCTATCACTTCCCTTAACTTAGACTCATCTCTTATTACACTTATAATGGTTTTGTTATAAGGTTTATCACCTTCGATAAGTCTTCTTATGCTTGAAAAAATAGGTACGTCTACATTATGCTGTAGTAAAACCTTCCCCATACCGATACTATCAAATGTTGTTGCTCCTACACCCATTTCATAGAATATTTCGTACACTTCATCAAGCATATACACATCGTTTAATATTAAGAATAGAGCATACATCAAATGCACCCCTTTATTATAAATTTACTTCTTTTGCTTTAATTATAGCATTTTTGGTAGCAATTGGTCCTATAATTTCGGTAATAATTGTTGTAGATAAAAGTATCGTGATTATTAAAGGGCCTATATTAGTGTCGACAAACTCCCTATTGACTACTATAGCAAGACCTACGGCTACTCCTACTTGTGACAATAGACCAAAACCAATATTTTTTCTAACAGTATCCGGTGCTTTAGAAATACTTGCGCCTATATACGCCCCTGCAATTTTACCTACTATTCTAAACAAAAGGTATGATACTCCTATCAAACCAATTTGAGGAAGTAGTAGAACATTAAGCCTTGCACCAGCTAGTGTAAAAAAGGCTGCGATAAAAGGTGGTGAGAAGCTTTCGATTATTGAAAAAGCTCTTCTACTTTTCGACGAGAAATTAGCTAAAGCCACTCCTAAGCTCATAGTTGAAAGAAGAGGAGAAAGGCCAAATTTTAAAGATATTCCTACTAACGCTACTATTATACCAATAATTAATGTCAAGGACTCTGAATCATTTCTACTAATATATAGAAGATATGATAAAATGAATCCTAGTATAACACCAATAGATACAGACAATGTTATTTCAATTATTGGATGAAATAATACCTTATATAATGTAATGACTTCGTGTTTTACAAATACTTTAGCAACTGAAGCGGCTACTGAGTATATCATAAGACATATAGCATCATCTATAGCAACAACTCCTAGCAAAGTACTTGTCAAAGGACCTTTTGCATTAAATTCTTTTAGTACCATAATGGTTGCTGCAGGGGCTGTTGCAGAAGATACTGCACCTAAAATTAATGATATAGCTATCTGCTTTGTGATAAAAAAAGTAATAAGAGAAACTAGTGTGAATGCACCTAAAGCTTCGCATACAGCTATAACGAAAATAGATTTTCCAAGTTTTTTTATTACTGAATATTTTAGCTCACTACCTATATTAAAAGCTATAATACCTAAAGCAAAGTCACTAATGAATGATAGTTTTTCTATTGACTCTGTATTTAAAATTTTTAAGCCAGAAACCCCTATCAATAAACCAGCGAGAATATAGCCTGCTACTGAAGGGACTTTAAACTTACCTACTAATCTACCTAAAATTATTCCTGCAATCAATGCTATTCCTAAACTCACAAATGGATTCATATTTTATCACTCCTTCTTTGAAAGATAACACATATTCAATATACTATTCTTTTATAATTAATATGTAAAATTTCATTTCATCTTATATTTTTTCAAATATACTGATATTTATTAATCTAATTAAACTACAACAATTATTTTAAAGTATACGTATATAGAAGTTAAAAAATGAAAATAATACTAACAATATATTACATATTTTCTATAAAACTAGACATAAATAATGGATATTGATAATTCTTCCGAAAAAATTTAACAAAGCTATTGAAAAAGCATATTAAATATGCTATATTAAATAAGTCGCCGAACAAAAGACGACAGAAAACAGCTAAAATAATAAGAAATAAAAAATATTAAAAAAGCTGTTGACAAG
>NZ_JBNPXI010000050.1:0-2413 GCF_050433385.1 Brassicibacter mesophilus | reverse complement strand
TTACTTGAACTAAGAGATGTATATAAAATATTGAAAGCATAAAAATATAAACCCTAGCATAATCCTTGATTTCGATAGGATATTGCTAGGGTTTTTTTGTTATCCATAAAATAAGCTAATTAATATTATAGTAGAGAGAAAGAAAATTTAAAGAAAGGATGATTTATATGCTATATATGAATTGTTGCTATCCATATTTTAATATGTGTGGTAATCTAATGAAAATAGAGGGAATAGGTAAAATTAAAGCTTTGCCTGATATAGCAGAAATATCATTAGCTGTAATTACAGAAAATGAAAAGCTAGGAATAGCTCAGCAACAAAATGCAAATAAGGCCAATGAAATGATTAATTCATTATTAAACATAGGAGTTCGTAGAGAAAACATTAGAATCAATTGAACAAATATATGACTATATTGATGGCAAAAGAGTTTTACGAGGTTATAGAGTCACAAACAAATTTGTGATTGTTGTTGAAGACATAAAAAAAATAGGGACAATTATTGATACGGCAGTTGAAAATGGTACAAATACTGTGTATAATGTAGAATTTCAAATATCAAATCAGTCTGCATATTATCGTGAAGCTTTGACTAAAGCTGTTGAAAATGCTATAGAAAAGGCTTGCGATATAGGAATTATACTAAGAACAAATATTAATAGTATTCCAATCAAAATTGTTGAAGAGCATTATGAGTCTTATTCTCCAAGACAACAAGTATTTAGAGCACCTGAAACTGAAACTCCAATTATTGTAGGTGAAGTAGAAATAAGTGCTAAAATTATAGCAATTTTCACGTACTGAATTCATTTCTATTTTATGTTACAATTAATTATGTAATATTTTAGTTATTAGATATTCACTATACAATCTAAGTTCAAATAGAGAAATTTAATTGGAAGGGGTGATAGAAGATGTACACACTTGAGCAAGTCCAGAGTATAACATTAGGCTGTAATAAATGTAATTTATCTCAAACAAGAACAAAGGTAGTATTTGGTGAAGGAAACAAAAATGCAGATATAATGTTCATAGGCGAAGGCCCAGGGTATAATGAAGATATCCAAGGTAAGCCTTTTGTTGGAGCAGCAGGACAGCTTTTAGATAAGATGCTTTATGCAATAGATATAAAGAGACAAGATGTATATATTACTAATATTGTAAAGTGTAGACCACCAAATAACAGGAACCCTTTATCCCAAGAGACCAAAGCTTGTATAGAATATCTAAGATGGCAAGTTAAATTAGTTGACCCTAAGATAATAATCTGTCTTGGAGCTGTTTCAGCGAAAAATATTATTGGATCAGATTTTAAGATAACAATAAATAGAGGTAAATGGATGAATGTAGGAAAATATTCTGTTATGGCAACTTATCATCCTGCTGCATTATTACGGGATGAAAATAAAAAAAGGCCTGCTTGGGAAGATTTTAAGAGTATAAAAAATAAATATCAACAAATTATACAGATAGAGACTTAAGAAAAATTATATAGGTAGGGAGGAATCAGCTATTGAAAGAAAAATTAATGGATGAACTGAACACTCAAATTATATCAGTATTTAATGACAAAGAGCTTGTGATAGGCAATGGAAGTTTAGATAGCAGAGTATTGTTAATAGGAGAAGCTCCAGGAGCAAAAGAAGTCGAGCAAAAGAAACCTTTTGTAGGGCAAGCAGGCAAGCATTTACAAGAATTTCTAGATATACTGAAACTAGATAGAGATGAATTGTATATAACGAATACGGTAAAGTTTAGACCAACTAAGGAAAGCAAAAAAACAGGTGGTAAAGTAAATAGAGCTCCAACTAAATCAGAAATAAACCAATTTAAAGAATATCTTTTTAAAGAGATAAATATTGTTAGCCCTCAAATCATTGTTACCCTTGGAAACGTACCTTTAAAAACTGTGCTACAAGATGAGCAAGCTACTATAGGTGGTTATCATGGTAAAAAATCAAATGCTACAATATTAGGTGATGAATATATACTATTTCCTTTATACCATCCTGCAGCAGTAATATATAGAAGAGAGCTAAGAGAAGTATACTTAAATGACTTAAGACGATTAGCAGTACTACTAGAAAATTAGCAACCAAAAAATGTATTGCTAAAATCTATTGACTCAAGGGGCATGTATGTGGTATAGTAATCCTTGTCGTTTAAGACAGAGAAACAAAACATATAAGCAAAAGAAAAAAAGAAATTCAAAAAAACAGTTGACATAATGTCGAAAATCTGATATAGTAGTAAGAGTCGTCACTAAGCGACAACGCAACAAAAGTAAGATAAAAAAGCACTTGACACAAGGAAATAAAAGTGTTAAGATAATAAAGCTGATGTTTGGCCTTTGAAAACTGAACAGTGAAAAGACAAGTTTAATAACAGCAAAGCTGTTAAAACAACTTAT
>NZ_JBNPXI010000049.1:0-2529 GCF_050433385.1 Brassicibacter mesophilus | reverse complement strand
GTTCTGATGGTGTGTAATAGTCTATGTCTTCTGCTGCTTTTTCTAAACATTCTACTAATGCACATGCATCGTCTACTAGTGCGTTTGTTGCTGTTCTTCCTCCTGGCTTTTGTGCATTTATCTTTCTAAATTCTATTGGATCTATTCCTAGGTTGTTTGCTATTGTATCCATATTTTGCTCTATACAGAAATGTATTTCTGCCATACCAAATCCTCTGTATGGTCCTCCTACTGGATGGTTTGTATATACACAGTATGAGTCTCCGTGTATGTTTGGTATGTCATATGGTCCTGCTGCTGCAAATCCTGCTGATTTGGCTATGTTTACTCCGTATTCTGTGTACGCTCCTCCATCCCAAACGTATTCTACTTCTAGGGCAATGATTTTTCCTTCTTTTGTTACTCCTGTCCTGAATTTTGAATGAAGTGCCTGTCTTACGTATGAGTTACAGAACTCATCTTCTCTTGAATATGTTAATTTTACTGGCCTTCCTGTCTTCATTGATAGTGGTATTACTATTCCTTCTAGTGTCGTTCCTGCTTTGGCTCCAAATCCTCCTCCTACTGCTGGTGATATTACTCTTAGCTTGTTTAGTGGAATCCCAAATGCATCTGATAGTCCCATTCTTACTGCATATGGAGATTGACAGCTGGCCCATACTGTTAAGCTTCCATCTCTATCATATTTTGCTATTGCTACGTGGTTTTCTATTGGGCAGTGCTGAATGTGTGGAACAAAGAAGTTTGTTTCTAATATGTGATCTGCTTTTTTAAATGCTTCTTCTGCATTACCTTTTCTTAGCTTGAAGTGTTCGCTTATGTTTGTTCCTGGTATTGTATGAAATATTGGAGCATGTCTATAGTCTTCTAGCTCTGGATGTACTAGCGGTGCATCTGTTTTCATGCCTTCTACTGCATCTGTTACTGGTTCTAGCTCTTCATATTTTACTTCTATTAATTCTGCTGCTTCTTCTGCTATTTCTATTGTCTCTGCTGCTACTGCTGCTACTGCTTCTCCTCTATATCTTACTTTATCTACTGCAAGAAATGTCTTGTCTGACAGATAAAGTCCTACTTTCTTTGGAAAGTCTTTTCCTGTTGTTACTACTTTTACCCCTTGTAATTTTTCTGCTTTACTTGTGTCTATGCTTAGTATCTTTGCATGTGGATACGGACTTCTTTTTACTGCTGCATAAAGCATTCCTGGTAATTTTATGTCATCTACGTATTTTAAATCTCCTGTAACTTTTTTTATACCGTCTACTCTCGATACTCTTTCGCCTATATATTTCATATATACTCAAACCTCCCTTCGGCTATATGTTGTTCTTTTCTACTACTTCTTTTATTGCTTCAATTATCTTTTTGTATCCTGTGCATCTGCATAAGTTTCCACTGATTGCGTCTTTGATTTCCTGCTCTGTTGGATTAGGATTTTCTAATAGTAGTCCTTTTGCTGACATTATCATTCCTGGCGTACAGTAGCCGCACTGTAATGCTCCATTTGTGATAAATGACATCTGAAGCTGATCTAATTCATTTCCATTTGCTAATCCTTCTACTGTTAAAATATCTCTACCGTCTGCATCTACTGCTAACATCAGGCAAGCGTTTACCGGTTTGCCGTCAACTAGTACTGTACAAGCTCCGCATTCTCCTTGTCCACAGCCTTCTTTTGCACCTGTAAAGTCAAAATCTTCTCTTAGCATTTTAAGAAGAGTCATGTTTGGTACAACCTCATGTTCAACTCTTTCGTTATTTATTGTAAAGCATATTTTATGTTTCATCAGATTACACCCCCTATTAACCTCTTAACTGCTCTAGACTTCTTCTTACCATTACTCTTACCATTTCAAGTCTATATTCTTTTGATGCTCTTATATCATCTATTGGTCTTGCTTCTGACACTGCTAAATCAACTATTTCGCTTATTGCTTCATCTGTAAGCTCTTTCCCTTTTGCATATTCTTCAGCTTTTTTAGCCCTTATTGGAGTTGGTGCTACTGCTCCCATTGCTATTCTTATTTCTTCTCCTACTTTTACTACACTAGTACATACTGTTGAAAGGTCTACTTCTTTTCTTCTTGAGTTTTTAGTAAATACTCCTTTCATGTCCTTATATGCAGGTACTTTTATCCCTACAACTATTTCTCCTTGAGTTAAGCATGTTTTTCTTACACCTTTAAAGAAATCGTGTATTGATACTTCTCTTTTCCCTTCTTTTCCATATATCACTACAGCTGCATCTAATGCAAGTACTGGTGTTGATGTATCTGCTAATGGTGATGCGTTGCAATTGTTTCCTACCATTGTAGCTAGATTTCTTACTTGCCCAGAGCCAACTGTTTCAGCTGCATCTGCTAAAAATGTGTATTTCTCTACAACATCCTTGTTATGTGCCATGTCGCTTAATTTTACACATGCTCCAACAAAAAGCCCTTCTTTTTCATCATAGCTTAGTCTATGAAGCTCTTTTATTCCTTTTATATCTATTACTGCCTTTGGTGTTGTTAATTTTTCTCTCATCCT
>NZ_JBNPXI010000048.1:0-3000 GCF_050433385.1 Brassicibacter mesophilus | reverse complement strand
CTCTCAAAAGGCTTATTGATGTTACCCTTTTTTAACTTGAAGAAATATCAAATATTTTTAGATTTAACTATTGACATTTCTTAGCTGGACTAAGTATTCATTAATGTCTTTGTTTACAACAAAAAAAAGCCATGGACAAACAACATCCATGGCTTTAAAATAACAAAGGCTTTAGTCAAAAATTTTAGTTAAACAGCCTTTATTGACATACATTTTGCGTAAACTATGCATAAAGAAATTATTTAGCTTCCTATGCATAAAAAAATCGTGAAACAAATTCCACGACATAATAAGCTAATTATAAAATTATAATTAACATTTTAAGAGAATTTATATGGACTATTGTTCTTCATTATCAACGGTAAAAGAGCACATCAAACAAAGGGTATTTATACCCAATTTAGATAATTTACCGTTCTATTAAATTCGTTTAATGAAGAACTATTTCACTCACAAAATTCTCTCCCTTTAATAACCTATTATCAGTGTATAGTATTTACCCGTATATTGTCAAGTACTTTACAGTTAGTATTTTGATGTTCTATAGTTTTTGAATTTATAAAAGTTAATCTGGTATAATTATAGTGTAATAATTTTTTTATAGAAAGGGTTTTATTATGGATATAGTCTTAAGTAAAACGCAACAGAAAATAAACATTCCAGATAATCTAATAGAGGTGCTTTCAAATAAGAATTTTTGTTTCTTTGATATTGAAACAACGGGATTTAATAGAAATAATGATTATATAATACTTATTGGAGTGCTTTATTGTGAAAACGACTTTTTAGTTATTAAACAATATTTTGCAGAATCTTTGTCTGAAGAATATGAATTACTTGCATCTTTTTCAGAGTTCATATCAAAATTCGATATCTTTATCAACTATAATGGAGATGCATTCGACATACCATTTATCAACACTAAGCTCGCCAAGTATAATATAGAATTTAAAATTGATGCTAATAAAAGCTTAGATTTAATGAAAATAGTAAGAAGTAATAAAAACTTACTCGAACTTAGTAACTACAAGCTAAAAACGGTTGAAAAGCTTTTAGGTATCAATAGAGAAGATACCATCACAGGAAAAGAAAGTGTAGACCTTTATAATAGGTATCTATCTTCAAATGACAAGGTACTTAAAAAAGCTATACTTAAGCATAATCATGATGATATATTTTATTTACCGAAATTATTAAAGATATATGATTTAATAAGCAGTAAAAATAGTATTAAGTTTAATGTAATGTGCATGCAAAGTAACGTTGTAATATCATTAGATTTAAGGAACATTAGTTTTAAAGGTGCTATGGCATACATAACTGGATATACTGGTCAATTAAATTTTTCTGACCAAATTCATTATGGTGACTTATATATGTTTGAATGGCAGCCATCACTTGGCATTTTTAAGCTTAGAATAGAGCTTTGTGAAGGGAAGTTGTCAAATGGGAACAGATGCCTTTATTTAAATGGAGATGATTATGTTTCTAGTTTAGTAAACCATGATATCCTTGATTATAATATCCCTAGTAACATAATTATTATCAAGGATAAAAACAAGCTTATGAACAATAATATTAAAATGTTGGTAAAAGAAACATTAGTCTATATTTTTTCAAATATTTGATACTAAAAATCATTAAGATACATACTTGTATAGAATCATTTTAATTTGATGTAATATTCTTTTTACTATAAAAAACAACTATCTAACTAGATAGTTGTTTTGTTTGGTGCCCAGAGGCGGAATCGAACCACCGACACGGGGATTTTCAGTCCCCTGCTCTACCGACTGAGCTATCTGGGCAAGTATTGGTGGGCCTTCAGGGATTCGAACCCCGGACCTGCCGGTTATGAGCCGGACGCTCTAACCAACTGAGCTAAAGGCCCTTAAACTAAATACTTGCAGTAAATCGCTTATATATTTACTGGTGGGCCTGGGTGGACTCGAACCACCGACCTCACGCTTATCAGGCGTGCGCTCTAACCACCTGAGCTACAAGCCCATTTACTTAAATGGTCGGGGTGGAGGGACTCGAACCCCCGGCCCCATGGTCCCAAACCACGTGCGCTACCAAACTGCGCTACACCCCGATCAAAATTATTTATATGATATTTAAGTTTTACTTGGCAGGGGTAGCAGGACTCGAACCCACGACATTCGGTTTTGGAGACCGACGTTCTACCAGCTGAACTATACCCCTATTTTTAACTTATAACTAAACATTGGTGGGCCTTCAGGGACTCGAACCCCGGACCTGCCGGTTATGAGCCGGACGCTCTAACCAACTGAGCTAAAGGCCCTCAATACAAAGAACTGGCGGAGAAGGAGGGATTTGAACCCTCGCGCCCCTTATCGAGACCTACTCCCTTAGCAGGGGAGCCTCTTCAGCCACTTGAGTACTTCTCCATTTTTTTTGGCGGAGAGGGTGGGATTCGAACCCACGTGGGCTTGCACCCTAACGGTTTTCAAGACCGCCCCGTTATGACCGCTTCGGTACCTCTCCATAATATCTATTATAAGTTCCATTTAAAGAACTTGCAACTAATTTTTTTCATGGTGACCCATCCGCGACTCGAACGCGGGACACCCTGATTAAAAGTCAGGTGCTCTGCCGACTGAGCTAATGGGTCATATAATTTTATTGGCTGGGGCGGCAGGACTCGAACCTACGGATGCTAGAGTCAAAGTCTAGTGCCTTACCGACTTGGCGACGCCCCAACATTTATGGTGCACCTGAGAGGAATCGAACCCCTGACACACGGATTAGAAGTCCGTTGCTCTATCCTACTGAGCTACAGGTGCATTTCTTTATTGGAGCGGGTGAAGGGAATCGAACCCTCGTAACTGGCTTGGAAGGCCAGAGCTCTACCATTGAGCTACACCCGCATATAACAATTTTTAATGGTGGAGGGGACTGGATTCGAACCAGTGAAAGCACAGCTAACGGATTTACAGTCCGTCCCCTTTGGCCAACTCGGGAACCCCTCCATTTGTG
>NZ_JBNPXI010000047.1:0-3116 GCF_050433385.1 Brassicibacter mesophilus | reverse complement strand
CTGGTTGATAGGTCACAGGTGTAAGGGCAGCAATGTCTTAAGCTAAGTGATACTAATAGGTCGAGGACTTGACCAGCTGTTTGCTGTGCAGTTTTGAAGGTGCAAGAAAAAAATCTTGACAAAGAACAAAAAAAATGCTAATATAGTTCTTGTTCCTTAATAATCTAGTGATAATGGCGGAAGGGTCACACCTGTTCCCATACCGAACACAGAAGTTAAGCCTTCCAGCGCTGATGGTACTTGGGTGGAGACGCCCTGGGAGAGTAGGACATCGCTAGATGGATATTCCTGGGTAGCTCAACGGCGGAGCAACCGGCTGTTAACCGGTAGGCTGTGGGTTCGAGTCCCACCCCAGGAGCCAAATTGCCGGGGTGGCGGAACTGGCAGACGCACAGGACTTAAAATCCTGCGGTCCTTAAAGACCGTACCGGTTCGATTCCGGTCCTCGGCACCAAAAAAACATAAAATATCGTCGCGGGGTAGAGCAGCTGGTAGCTCGTCGGGCTCATAACCCGGAGGTCATCGGTTCAAATCCGGTCCCCGCAACCATTAATCATTAAACCATTTAATTTAACATGGCGGCGTAGCTCAGTTGGCTAGAGCATGCGGTTCATACCCGCAGTGTCAGCGGTTCAAATCCGTTCGCCGCTACCAATTTAATAAGGCCCTATGGTCAAGCGGTTAAGACATCGCCCTTTCACGGCGGTAACCCGGGTTCGAACCCCGGTAGGGTCACCAATTATGGGCGCGTAGCTCAGCTGGGAGAGCACCTGCCTTACAAGCAGGGGGTCACAGGTTCGAGCCCTGTCGCGCCCACCATAATTGGCCTGGTAGTTCAGATGGTTAGAATGCCAGCCTGTCACGCTGGAGGTCGAGGGTTCGAGTCCCTTCCAGGTCGCCATTTTATTTTTAAACTACGCTGGTGTAGCTCAATTGGTATAAGCAGAGAACCAAAACCATGATTTTGGTTTTGTGTGAATCGCTTAGTGGTGGAGTTGATAACTTGTAGAGATTAAAATGATAGTAGAAACAAGATAGATTACGCTGGTGTAGCTCAATTGGTAGAGCAACTGACTTGTAATCAGTAGGTTGAGGGTTCAAGTCCTTTCACCAGCTCCACAAATGGAGGGGTTCCCGAGTTGGCCAAAGGGGACGGACTGTAAATCCGTTAGCTGTGCTTTCACTGGTTCGAATCCAGTCCCCTCCACCATTTAAGAGATATACTTTGAATGTATGAATTGTTAACATTAAATAAATAGATTATGCGGAAGTGGCTCAGTGGTATAAGCAGAAAGCCAAAACGAGCTTTTGGTTTTGTGCGAATCGCTTAGTGGGTAATTTAGTGGTTACTGTAGAGTGAAAAAGGTAGTAGAAAGTAAATAAACTTTGCGGAAGTGGCTCAGTGGTAGAGCATCGCCTTGCCAAGGCGAGGGTCGCGAGTTCGAATCTCGTCTTCCGCTCCATTTTAAGCGGGTGTAGCTCAGTGGTAGAGCCCTGGCCTTCCAAGCCAGTTGCGAGGGTTCGATTCCCTTCACCCGCTCCAATTTTTCTCAGGAAAGTACTTTATCATGGTGGGTATAGCTCAGTTGGTTAGAGCGCCAGATTGTGGCTCTGGAGGCCATGGGTTCGAATCCCATTATCCACCCCATAAAAAATATGTTGGGGCGTCGCCAAGTCGGTAAGGCACTAGACTTTGACTCTAGCATTCGTAGGTTCGAGTCCTGCCGCCCCAGCCAATACGGCGGCATAGCCAAGTGGTAAGGCAGAGGTCTGCAAAACCTTTACTCCCCAGTTCAAATCTGGGTGTCGCCTCCATATCGGCGCCTATAGCTCAACTGGATAGAGTATCTGACTACGAATCAGAAGGTTGGGGGTTCGAGCCCCTCTGGGCGCACCATTTACATATATAAAAATGGGGAGTTGTGCATAATACCAATTCTTCATTTTTTTATTTTTTGTATTTTTAGAGACAAGCATAAAAACATATATGAAGAAAAAAAGATCGAGTACATTTTACTTTATGTAGTGTATGATCTTTTTATTAAACCCCTATATTAATGATCATGTTTTTCATCAATTCCAATTTCATGGTTAAGAATTTCTTCAATTCTTATCAAAATTTTGTCTAAGTCAAGATTGGCTTCTTTTTTTATACTTTTCCTTAACATAGGACCAATTTGTTGAATATCATCAAGTATGTCTTGTAAAAGCTCTAAAGCCGCAGTAGCTTCAATAATTTCTTTAGGAGTTTCTACTATATTAGCTAAAATTGATGTTTCTGTACGAGAAGCAATTAAAGGACTGTCAATTTCTTCAACATAGACATAAGTTCTTTTTCCTGGTCCCCTGTTGCTCTCAATTGGCTCAAGTGCAATAATTTTATCTGACCTGATAAACTTACCATATCCTAAAGGTACAATAATATTTCTTCTTATTTCCACTAGACATCATCCTTTTAAAAGTATAAATATATTTTGTACAATATTAATTCTAATATACAATATTATGTTGTATATTAAAATTAAATATGATTTTAGTATTATGTTCATTGTTTTCGTCCCACATACAGAAATTACTCATCTGTTCGTTAATTTTCTGCTAATTCAATAAGTTTTCTTGTAATAGAACCAGTAAGGTATGAAGTCATATATCAATTGTCATCAATTCCCTTGTAGGATATGCCGAATTTATTTAGCCATTTCCATTTTGGACTGATCTAAAGCAGCTCTAGCTTCTGAAATTATAGCTAAAAAAAGAAGCCGAAATTGGCTTTGAAAAAGGATTATCTGTCAAGTTGCTTTTCAGAGATAAAAAAGGTTGCTTTAGAGCAACCATCTTTTACTTGAGTGAGCTAAATCTAATCTTTTATATCTTTATCAGAAACTTCTATTGTCATTCTAGATCCATATGCATCAACCAAGGTAGAGTAGAGATTATTTTCTTTTGATCTATCATTAATGTTTAACTCATTAGAATGTTCTTTGTTTAAACTCTTGTTCCTATTATCCTTAGGCATTTAAGCACCTCCTTGTATAATAATGATATAGCCATTAAGGATAATACATATTTAACCTTTTCTATACCTAAGTAACTGAAGAAGGTATTCTTCCTTCATC
>NZ_JBNPXI010000046.1:0-5113 GCF_050433385.1 Brassicibacter mesophilus | reverse complement strand
GTATCAATCGCAGTAGTATTTGAAAACCCATATGCAGGAAAATACGTAGAAGATTTATCCCCATTATCAGACTGGAGTGCATCAATTACACCAGAACTAGTTGAAAAAGCATTAAAAGCAGCTGGTATTGAAAAAGGTGAAGCAGAAAGCTATGGTAAAGCAGCTATAATTGGAGGAAATGGAGAGCTTGAGCATGGAGCAGCTTTGCTTCACCCAACACTAGGAAAGCCATTTAGAGAAGGATTAGGCGGAGGAAAAGCAATCATTCCTTCAGCTAAGAAAATGGGTTACCCAGGCTGTGCAATAGATGTGCCACTACACTATAAAGATGCAGCATTCGTAAGAACTCACTTCGACGCAATGGAAGTAAGAGTACCAGATGCTCCAAGAGACAATGAATTAGTGTTAATATTATCAGTAACAAACTGTGGAAGACCACATCCAAGAGTAGGTGGACTTCAAAAAGAAGAAGCTAAGTGTGAAGACGGCTTAAGATAGTTAATTATAGAGAAAATCCTTCAGTTTATAGGAAGGATTTTCTCTTTTTATACATTAAATTTCATTTTGAAAGGAGTAATACATGAACAACAAGACTAAAGGAATAGTATTAATGATTCTTTCATCCTTTTTCTTTGCCTTGATGGCAACAGCTGTTAAGTCATTACCTGAAGTAGGAGTGCCAGAAAAGATGTTTTTTAGAAATGCTATAACATTGATGACAGCTAGTTTTATAATATTTAGGAAAAAAGAATCTTTTGCAGGCAATAACAAAAAAGCACTTGTTTTGAGGAGTATATTTGGATTATTAGGGGTAGCAGGAAACTATTATGCCCTATCCAAGCTACCACTAGCAGATTCAGAAATTCTTAACAAAACTTCCTCATTTTTTGTAATTATATTGTCTGTATTATTCTTAAATGAAAAAGTAAGAAAGCAACAAGTTCTAACAATTATTTTAGCCTTTATTGGAGCACTTTTTGTTATAAAGCCAGGTCTGAGCTTTTCTATAATACCAGCTTTGACTGGTATATTCGGTGCTTTTTTTGCTGGAGCAGCATATACGACAGTAAGACATTTAAGCCGTACCGATTCACCTAATACTATAGTATTCTATTTTGGACTAATTTCTACCTTAGCTGTAGTTCCTTTTATGCTATCAGGTAATTTTATTTTAAGCAGCTTAGAACAATTTCTGAAGTTATCAGCAATTGGAGTTTCTGCTGCTATAGCTCAATATCTTATGGCATATGCTTATAGATATGCTCCAGCTGGTGAGTTATCTATATATTTGTATACTAATATCGTATTTTCAATACTCATAGGATTTGTGATTTGGAATGAGGTTCCTGATCTTATGAGCCTTGCAGGTGGAGCGTTAATTATTATTGCAGGTCTTATAAATTATCATATTGCAAAGCAATACAATAGAAGTGTTAGTGGAAATCAATAGGTGCTTATAATGAAATAACACTAGAAAACAAAACGAGAAAACGTTTCAAATATGAAAGTCGCATTGCAAAAATGAAACATTAGCACATCTATTGCAATTACTAACTTAAAGGTATTACTCTGAAAATTGGATTTCACAAATGAAAGATTAGAACAATAAACCTATTTAATGAAATTCTGTTAACAGTGCTAACATCAAGAAAGAGATTGTTAAAAACATGGCATATAAAATGCAATATAAATTATAGAAAAATAACAAATATTTTCCTGATGCTGTGTTTCTATTATATATATAGACATAGTATATATATAATGAACATTGTATACACAGTGATAAGTATGAAAAATTGGAAGGAGGGAGATTGAAGTTTATTTTCAAAAAAGCAGCATCGCTCAAAATGATATTATGGGAAATTATTAGTTATTTTTTATGGCAACAAACTTACAGACTAACTAAATACTGAACAGGGGGAATAAAGATGTCTGAGAAAATTAGCAATAATGGATTGGAAAACGCTTTTAATTCAGTACCTGATTCTGAAAGGAAATCATTATTAAGTCTTACGTTTGTTCTTGCAGGCTATCCAATAGCACTATCTAATTTTGTTATTGGAGGAGCCGTAGGGGTAGGAATGACATTTTCTAAAGCAGTGCTTACTCTGTTAGCTGGAAATGCTGTACTTATAGGCATTGTTTTAGCTACTGGTTATATGGCTTTTAAGACAGGACTATCTACTTCATTTCTATCTAGAAGAGCCTTTGGTAAAAAGGGCTCTACTATATTTTCTCTGTTGTTAGCTATTTCTTCAGTAACATGGATTTCTTTGAATGGGGACATATTTGCTAGATTGATAAAGACTACTTTTACTTGGTGGCCATTATCTATTCCAATTACTGCGATTATATGTATAGCTCTATGGACTCAATCAGCTATTAGAGGGTATAAAGGATTAGAGGTTATAAGTTTTTTAGGAGTTCCAGCAGCATTAATAATGTCAATTGTTGGAGTTATAGCTGTAGGAAAGGCATCTGGAGGCTTTAATGAAATTTTCAATTATATTCCTGCTAATCCCATTTCATTTACTGCAGCTACATCGTCAATTATTGGAGGATGGGTGTTTGGCGCTACAATAACACCAGACGTTTGTAGATTTGCAAAAAGCACAAAAGATTTATTTATTGCAGGTATAGCAGCGTTTGCTTTAGGATGTCTTGGCTTACAATTTGCAGGTGCTCTTGTTGCTATATCTACAGGTAATGGCGACTTCACAGTGGCTATGGCTGCTTTAGGACTTTCATTAGTTGCTTTTGTTGCTGCAATATTTTGTTTATGGACAACTCAAGACAACAATATTTATGGCGCTAGCTTAGCTATACAAAATGTATTAGATGAGACTAGTTTAAAAGGAAAAGTTCAACACAAACATATTGCATTAGGTATAGCAGGATTGGCTGCTGTGTTTGCTGCACTTGGTATATTTAATTACATACTTCCGATTATTAAATTCCTTTCATTATTGATACCACCAGTTCCAGGATTAATAATTGGTGAAGAATTTTTTATTAAAAGACCAAAAGAAGGAATGAAGGTTAATTCAGTTGCACTTGTTTCTTGGTTTTTAGCTGGAGCAGCAAGCTATCTATCATTAAAAGCAGATATGTTTGTTCCACCTCTAGTTGGAATAGTAACAAGCTGTGTTACTTATGTAGTATTAAGTAAAATCGTTAGCAATAAGGTAAAAGAAGCTTAAAATTATTAAGAACTTAAAGAATTATATGGTGAAGTCCTAATTACTTAATAAGGGCTTCACCATATATTATTTATGTGAAAAAAATGTTAATATATATGAGTGAACACACTAATTTGTTTAAACAAAGCAACATCAAAAATCAAAAGTGTATTTGCAGACGGCTGTGGTAAAGGAGTGAAAATATGTACGTAATTATTTATGATGACTAAGTATGGTTTGTAGTATAACTATAGTTCATGCTATCGCATTTTTACAAATGGATGATAAATACAGTTTTATACATGATAAAATCAGGTAGGTATAAAACTAAACTAAGGAGGACTTATGAATAAAAAAATTTGTAGTATATTAATAGTAATTATACTTTGCTTAGTTGCTTTAATGGGATGCTCTAATGGTGATAAAAACAATAGCTTCACAGGTTCTTATGAAAAAGATAGAGAGAGCTTTACGTCAACTTTTGTCAAACAAGAGCCTTCTATTGATGAATATGAAAATTCAACACCTCCACCATACGTTTCTGAGGTTGAGTATGAGTCTGATGGGCTAAAACTTAAAGCGTGGGTACTGAATGACCCAGAAGATGGATATAAATACCCTGCAGTAGTATTTATGCATGGAGGGTTTGCTTTTGGTGAAGTTGATTGGTATGTTGCTGAAGAGTATATTAATCGTGGTTATGTAGTGATGACACCTATGGTACGTGGAGAAAATGGTAATCCGGGTAACTTCGAATATTTTTATGGTGAAGTTAATGACTGTATTGCTGCTGGAAAGTATTTGGCCAGTCTTCCGTATGTTGATGAAAACAATGTATTCTTAATGGGGCATAGCGCTGGAGGCTCCTTAAGCGTTTTAGCATCATTAAGAGAGTCACCATATAAAGCTATTGCTACCAATGGAGCATCATATGGTACAAAGGATTACTTCAAGTATAGAAAAGATCGTATTCCATTTGAATATAATAAAGATGAAATACATATACGCTCATCCTATGAATATGCAGATAATATAAAAACACCTGTTTATTCATTCATGGGTAAGGAAGATATAGGAACAATGAAATTAGCTGAAAAATTTGTTGAAAAAGTTGAAAAGTTAAGTGTGCCATTTGAATTTATGGTTATTGATGGAGATCATAACGAGTCATTAGATAAGGCTATTCAGCTAAGTGCAGATATCTTTGATTCATATGTTGATGAAGAATAAAGTAAATTTTGACTTATTAATGCATAATGCAGAAGAAAATACATATTTTTAAGGTTTAAATGATAAAATAGAAAATCAGCTTGAGTTTTAATTCAGGCTGATTTTTAATAGCGAACTTTAAGCTAACGCTGCATGCAGAAAAGAAGCAATAAAAATGAATATAATCACGGCTAGTGAAGACACTACCAATGATATTAAGAATTTTAAAATAGTATTAAGTGAAGATCTGAAAATTTTAGAATTGATAGAAATACCTATGATTCCACATAAAGCACCCAAAGCTCCTCCCCAAAGAACGAGCAGTAGAGGTAAACCACACCATACTTTTACATACCATTTTAAAGGTTCCGTTACTTGAAATTCTTTACCGTCAACTACTAGCTTAGGTATTGGATCCACACTAAAAAAGCTATGCTTCCAATTGGCAATAACCTCAGTTCCATCATTCTTTATGAGCTTCATTTTACGTTTTTTTTCCACAGCTACAGGTTCATTATCTATTAGTAGCCTAGGGTTACCTATACCTTTTACCTCCACTTCAACTTTTTTTTCTTCAAATCCGTCTAGTTTGACTTCATATCTCATAAATATCCTCCTATGTATAAATATATTAGACGTTTGCGAAACGCCACAACCCGTATAATTACGGGGTTTTTTCTTGCATAAAAATATATAACTCCTCACCTGATTATGGTAAAATTGAA
>NZ_JBNPXI010000045.1:0-5158 GCF_050433385.1 Brassicibacter mesophilus | reverse complement strand
GATAATATATCCAGTAATAGTTTATAAGAAGCATATTTTTTTCTAAAAATAAATTGGTAAATTTATCTTGATGTAATTCTACTAGCACATCAGGTCAATTATTAAAATTGTAATACAATCTAAAAGTATTAAAAAAACTATAAAAAACCTTGATAATAATATATTACGAAAACTAATTGCTAGTTCTTACTTTTTCATGTTTTTATCAGTTTCATTTGATCGTTACTTAAATAACGAGATATTAACAATTATTATAAATAGAATAGGCATTATAATATTAACAATAAATACTTTACTTTTTCTAGGTTGTAAGGTAATTCAGTTACTTACGAAGAAAATATATAATTACAAGGAGGCTCCTTAAACGTCCTCTAACATAGTATTTACAACGGTTAACAAAAGATATGTGAACCGTCGCAAGATACTAGAAACGTTAGGTGAAATTCTTTAAAATAGGCATAAGTAATAAATGGGGGTTAATTTTGAGAGTTGAAGATATATTAGTAGAAAATCTAGGTGAAAATAAGTATTTTAACTGTGAGAAAGTTTTTATTAGAGGTTCTTATGCATTAAATATACAGAATGAATATTCAGATCTAGATATTATAGTAGTATCAAGTGACTTTAGTGGCTTAGACATTATTACTAGGAAAAAGCTTTTACAGAAGAGTTTTGATGTTAAATTGAAATTGAAAGTAGATGCAATATGCCTGACTCTCGATGAATTTATGTGCATTTTCAAAGATTTCAAAGATATTTTGGAAATAGATGAATTATATGAGGTGATTTTATGAAAGAATTTTTAGAAGTATGTTTAAAAGATGGGCTAGAACATTATAATAAATTGTTAAAATCTGAACCAAAGCAACGTCAAATTAAGGAACTTTGCGAATTTGCATTTTTACTTGAGGACATACAGCAAAGTGCTGCTTTGAAAAGTGAAGATAATGTATTGTTATCAAGATTTATAAAAAATATTGCTAGTAGGGTGTATGTTGTTGATAAAATATTCTATTTTCATAGTCTATACAAGTTACCCCAAGAATTTTATAATGCTGATTCAATTAAAGTTGGACGAGCAACCTATAAAGTAAATATTGATATAAATATTATGAGGCTACAAATGAGAGAAGGCATGGTACATGGTAGTTCAGAAGATGAGTATTTTTTTACAAGAGGTGATACTGGATTAGTTCGTGCAATGAATAACCTGCTTGATCATTGTGATGAAATAGAATTATTAGTACCTGCTTTCTATACTGTGCTTAATTACTTGCAAGCAATGATTGAATATCTACAGACAGAACCTAAATTGTACAAGGATGAAGCTGATAATTTAGCCATTAAGTGTTTAAGTATTGTTAAGAGATTTGTAGGAAAACAAGGAATGACAACACATATAGAAAATAACTTTCAGTTAAATTCATTTTTAATCTCAACAATATATAAGTGCGAAGAATATTATGAAGAAGAGCTAAACTTCGTAAATAAAGAAATAGGAGATCTTAGCGATTTAAAGTCTGTTACTAAGAAAATATGGGCATACTTTAGTCTTGTGAGTATTAATTTTCAAGAATTCAAGGATAACTTTCCAATTGATTTTAAGGAAGAGTTCATAGACAAATATATTGAGTTTAAACCTATTGAAAAAACGATACTACTTAGAAACTGCGTTGCATTACTAAGCAGTAAAGGAGGAGTTGATTTGACAGGTTTAAGTATCCCTGTTTGTGAAGAGTTTGAGATTAATGAGTGGTTCACTATGAATAATTACTTCAATGGTTATGGGGAGCATATATCAGTTGAATTAACAAAAGGCGATAAAGAGAAAGTTCTAAATTATAACGATAATGAGCTTAGAAATGCAGTTGCTCAAACAATAATTAATATTGATAAATCAGTAATAGACAGAGAGAACGCAAAGCCCCATGGTGTATATGAAATATCAGATATGGAATTGCCTATCAAAAAAGGGAAGTTTGAAAGTACCCATTATCTTTGCATGCCTTTTAAATCTGGGCGTGAGATTAAGAATAAGGTGACCGAAGATGTATCTTATCAAATATATAGACCGTTTGCTAATTTCGGTAGTAAAGCTGTTGTCGTTTTTGTATCTCCATGTGAAGGAACAGAACCATTCTATAATGCAATAAAGCGTGCAATTGCAAATTTAAATTGGACAATATATACACTGATGGGTGATGACTTAATAAAATTATTAAAATATAACTCTGTTATATAATACTGAATGGTTTAACTTCACCTAACACTGTTTTTGGTGTGTCTTGCAAGTCATAGTTTGCTTACCAGTGAAAGTCTAGTCATGGTAATTACCAGAGAGCCATGTAGCAGGCTCCCAGTGCATTGAGGTGACTTAGTGTGCTGAAGCGGAGTAACCTCCTGAGAAGGGAGAGCAAAATAGCAGTCCGTAACATAAAGTGAATTCTGCAGCGTCGTAATGTTAACCCGAAAGGAACAAAGGAAAGCCGAGCCACTCAAATACTGGTGAAGGCCATGGAAGATGGGAAGAATCTGGAGAATCACCATCGAAGAATTTCTCGGCGTAGGGGAAGCGGAATGTTATGAAAGTAGACTATGAAACAAGAGAGGTCTCACATAGTCGATACACCATAAATATCGTAATTTCTGATATAAGTACCGAAGAAGGTAAAGACAACAAAACTTTATCTAGGGAAGGACCTCTACTTCAACCAAGCTAAGCGGGAAGGAAAGTGATAGTGCATGCCAATAAAAGGCCAACAACACTCAATAGAAAAGTCACGAATACTTCAGCGCAAGCTATATCTAGCGGCCAAGAGGAATAAAAATCGCAGATTTCATGCATTATATGACCGCATATATCGCCCAGATATATTATGGAGGGCATGGATAGAAGTAAAGAAAAATGGAGGAAGTGCAGGAATAGATGGTATATCGATAGAAGAAATAGATAAAGGAGATGTAAAAGCATATCTAGCTAAGATAAAACAAGAATTAGAACAAGATACATATAAACCACAACCAGTCCTAAGAGTATACATACCAAAATCTGATGGCAGTCAACGTCCATTAGGAATACCAACAGTAAAAGATAGAATAATTCAACAAGCCAGTAAGATAGTGATAGAACCAATCAACGAAGCCAACTTTCTAGAGACATCCTATGGATTTAGACCCAAGAAAAGTGCAACACAAGCCATAAAAGCAATCAAAGGAGCCTTAGTAAGAGGGTGGTGGGTAGTAGATTAGTAGATTTAGACATAAGAAAATACTTTGACAACATAGACCACCAAATATTAATGTCCCTAATAGAAAGAAAGATAAGTGATAGAAGAGTAATAAAAGTGCTAAAAAGATGGTTAAAAGCAGGAGTAATAGAAGAAGGGAAATATACGCCAACCAATATAGGTTCACCGCAAGGTGGCGTAATTAGTCCATTACTAGCAAATATGTATCTACATGCACTAGATAAATACTGGGAAGAACAATTTAAAGAATTAGGTCAAATATTCAGATATGCAGAAGATGCAGTAGTAGTATGCAGAACAGAAAAGCAAGCAAGACAAGCCTTAGAAGTCATAGAACGAATAATGAAGAAACTAAAATTAATGCTACATCCAGATAAAACAAAGATAGTAAACATTGAAAAAGAAGGGTTTGACTTTCTAGGATTTCATTTTCATAAAATGAAGTCAAAGAGAACAGGAAAATTAGTTCCATATGCATGGCCATCTGCAAAAGCAATGAACAAAATGAGAGATACAATAAGGGACATAACAGGCAGAAACAATCTAAGAAAGACAATGCAAGAAATAGTAGATAAACTAAACCCAATAAAAAGAGGTTGGAGAAACTATTATAGTACAGGTAACTCAACTAAGAAATTTCAAGATTTAGACCGATATGTTAGAAAAAGACTACTAAAAATGCTAGCAATACATCTAAAGAAAAGACGAAAACATAGGAAAGAAACAATACAAAAGTGGCTTGAAAGAGCAAGACTAGAATACTTCTATCCACAAAGAATATGCAGAACATAAGACTTGAGAGCCATAGAAGAAGGTTGTCGGAAAGTCGTATGAGGGAGAACCTCACGTACGGTTTGAAGTGGCGGGGGCTGGAGACGGGCTTATAGTACCGCGCCAGACCTCGACCCTACCGCAAGGGTGCCTAGAGAAAAGTTTATAGGATCAAGCCTGTCGGTACCACATTCCTTCACTGGGTGCGAGCACCATCTACGAAGTCAAGCTCTGTTGGTCCAGTTCAGGAACATCGCAAACACGAGACGTTAGCTGAAATCCTAAAGTAAAAGACTACTGATTATAAAGGACTAGGAAAAGAATTACTATCGCAATAGTAGAATATTGTGAGAGAAAAATTATTTGTATAAATGGAGGGATTTATATGGAATTTGAAGAGTTGAGATTAAAAGCAAAGAATACATTAAACGAAAGAAGACTTTCAAGAATGGCTACTGCTGGAACCGTTGCAGCTGCAATACTTACTGATAAAGGAAATGTCTATGTAGGCGTGTGCATAGATACACCTGCATCAATGGGATTTTGCGCAGAGCATGCGGCTATTGCAGCTATGGTTACAGCAGGAGAATCACGTATTGTAAAGTGTGTAGCTATAGGTGTAGATGATGAGATAGCATGCGCACCTTGTGGAAGATGTAGAGAATTTATAAATGCAATTGATGATGAGAATTATAAATGCGAAGTTTTATTGGAGGATGGTTCAATCACTACAATTGGAGAATTATTGCCGTATAGACTTTGATTATGAATAACGCACTTATTACATATTATTTTTGTATTGCATAATAAAAATTTGTTTTAGGTAGTGCTGATTTTAACAATAGTGATGACGGACTCCAGCTAACAAAGTGTCCCCGTTCGTTGTGCCAACAGGTAGTCAAGCCTTCGAAGAAGCCACAACACACCTTTTAGCCTCATGAATGCGCTAAAAGGCGCCGGGGACACGTAGACGTTATCTGAAATCCCTAAAGGCAATGTAGACTATTAACATAAAAATAAATAAAAAAGAAATAGAAAATCCCAAATTAAGAACGAATTAGATAAATCATATAAGTTCTATCACGTGACACATGAATTATTCATATACAATCAGATAAACAGGAATTTGCAAATTGGTT
>NZ_JBNPXI010000044.1:0-6722 GCF_050433385.1 Brassicibacter mesophilus | reverse complement strand
CATAAAACACATTAGTTTACATTTAAAAATTCACTTCTACATCTATAGGTTCTTTCTACACCTCTTTTAATCATGAGTTTCGCAATTACCTAATAAATATATTTTGAACAAGATTTATAGAAAATCTTGTTCATTTATAACTGAATTATATTAAGGCATTTGAAATAATTGGTTTCATCAGTTTTTTGAAACACTACCATTTCAAATACTATGTGTAAAAATTGTGCAATTAAAGGTCACAGAGGATATTATATTTAATGCGTGAGATATATTCAATCTATTTTAAATAATTAGAACTAAAGAACTATTTATAGTATTTTATCTTGTTAGTTTTTTTAAAACTTAAAAATTATTTTAAAATTAATATCTTATTTTAGTAGTGTTAGTAGTGATTTGATTAAAGCTTTTAGGGAGCTTTCAAATTGAATATCTGCTTTAGAGTCTCTTTTTTTAAACTTAGAATAAATTTTATGTTTTCTACGCAATTCTTTATTTATATGCCTACGACTTAACAATTCATCAATGTTATTTTTAGAGATAATAAACCCATTTTGGTTTATACATATGCCGCCTTTTGCTAAAACCATTGCTGCAAGGCCATAATCTTGAGTCACTACTATATCATCTTTTTCAGTATGATTTACTATATAATAATCTGCACTATCAGCAGAGATATCAACTGTTACTATTGTAGCATAATCATCATAGAGCTCATGAGCATAGTTTTTTACTATTGTAACATCAATTTTATTTTCTTTAGCTATCTGTATAGTTAAATTTACAACAGGACAGCCATCAGCATCTACAAGTATTTTCAAAATTATCACCCTAGGTAATTATATCATAAAAGCTATTTCTTACTCCAAGAATCCTTTAACGATACTGTTCTGTTAAATATTAGCTTTTTATCAGTAGTATGTTTTGAATCTACACAGAAATACCCATGTCGTATAAACTGATATTTACTTTCTTTAGGTACATTCTTTAAAGAAGGCTCTAAGATACAATTTTGAAGCTTCACTAATGAATTTGGATTTATTTTTTCTTCCCAAGATAAGGTTTTGTCTTTTAATAACTCTTCATTTAATATTAACTTGTCATAAAGACATACATCTGCTTTAATTCCATGATTTGCCGATACCCAATGAATAGTACCTTTGACCTTTCTGCCAGTAAAACCAGAGCCACTTTTAGTCTCAGGATCATAGGTGCATATTAGCTCTATTATTTCACCTGTAGATTTATCCTTTATAACATTTTCGCATTTAATGAAGTATGCACCTTTTAAACGTACTTCTTTGCCAGGGGATAGTCTATGAAAACCTTTAATTGGGTTTTCCATAAAATCATCTTTCTCAATATACAAGGTTCTAGAGAAAGGTATTAACCTAGTTCCGAGAGATTCATTTTCAGCATTATTTACAATTTCTAAATATTCTGTTTCATTTTCAGGATAGTTAATAATAGTAACTTTTAAAGGATTTAAAACTCCCATGACACATTTCACCTTAGATTTTAAATCTTTACGCAGACTATGTTCCAGTATAGATATATCGGCAGTACTTTCACTTTTTGGTACGCCTATTTCTGTTAGAAAGTCCTTTATACTATTAGTAGTAATTCCTCTGCGGCGCAATCCCTTTATAGTAGGTAGTCTTGGGTCATCCCATCCGTCTACATAACCACCAAATACTAGTTCTCTTAAATATCTCTTACTAGTTATTACACCAGTTAAGTTTAGTCTGCCAAATTCTCTTTGCTTCGGAGGCTCTTTTATGTCTAATTCATTTAAGAACCATTCATATAGAGGTCTATGGTTTTTAAATTCTATTGAACAAAGCGAATGGGTAATTCCTTCTATGGCATCTTGTAGTGGATGAGCAAAATCGTACATGGGATAGATGCACCACTTGTCTTCAGTTCTATAGTGACGAGCAAATTGTATTCTATATATTACAGGGTCTCTAAGGTTAATATTTGGCGATGACATGTCAATTTTTGCTCGTAAAACCTTTGAAGCAACAGGGAGTTCACCATTTTTCATCTTTTCAAATAGAGTAAGATTTTCTTCAACAGTTCTATTTCTATAAGGACTATTTTTACCAGATGTAGTTAGTGTACCTCTATATTCTTTTATTTCTTCAGGACTCAAATCGCATACGTAGGCTTTTCCTTTTTCAATTAGTTTTACAGCAAATTCATATATTTTATCTGAATAATCAGAACCATAATAGATTCTATTCTTTGGGTCAAAACCAAGCCACTTCATATCTTCGATTATAGAGTTTACGTACTCCATATCCTCCTTTAATGGGTTAGTATCATCAAAACGCAAATTGAAGTTTCCATTATATTTAGATGCAATACTATAGCTAACATTGATAGCAAATGCATTACCAATGTGAAGATGACCATTCGGTTCAGGTGGGAAACGAGTACATATATCTCTGTTAAAGGTGTTATTATTAATATCCTCTTCAACGATTTTATGCATAAAGTTTGTAACAATAGTATTATTATTTTTTTCTAATGGGTGACACATTCCATATCCTCCTTTTTATTAAAATTATAATAATAATGAAACTTCAACAATAAAAAAACTCTCACCTCCAAGACTTATTAGTCTTGGGGACGAGAGTTTTATCTTCGTGGTGCCACCCCAGTTCGTTAACATGTTACCATGCTAACCTTATCGAGTACGGTAGCATTTATGCTACTTATACCCTAGCTCTGTAACAGGAACTCCTGTCATAGTCTCCCCTTTTAAAAAAGGATCGATATGAAGCTCAGAGGCTTGTTTCAATAAAATTTTCTTTACCCATTTTCACCGTCAAGGGTTCTCTGTGAAAGAAATAAATTATCTACTCTTCTCATCATTGCTTTTAAATTAGTATGGATTAATTTAGCATATTATATACTATAGCTAGTGATGTGTCAATGTTACATTAGTTATATCTATATAGTCAATAAATTTATACCTTAGTGTAGGATGTGTCGGAAATATTAGCGAGAATTTTATTGGCGTTTTTTACCATTTTTTTAATATTTACTTTATAACAAAGTTATGTAATAATAAAAGTTTGTAATATAAAGTTTTATTATTATCATTGTTTAATTAAGTAATAATAAAATAGGCGAGGATGATTTAAAAAAAGTGAGGTGTTAAAAATGAAAATAGGATTTGATCACAAGAAATACTTAGAAGAGCAGTCAAAGTATATTCTGGAAAGAGTAAATAATTATGACAAGCTGTATCTTGAATTTGGTGGGAAGTTATTATTTGATCTTCATGCAAAAAGAGTTCTGCCTGGATTTGATGAAAATGCAAAAATCAAGCTACTTCACAAACTAAAAGAAAAAGTCGAGGTTGTTATCTGCGTGTACGCAGGTGATATTGAGAGAAACAAGATAAGAGGGGATTTCGGCATAACATACGATATGGATGTTCTAAGACTTATTGATGATTTAAGAGCATATGAGCTTGACGTAAACAGCGTTGTAATAACTAGGTATGACGGACAACCAGCAACAACCGTATTTATAAACAAGCTTGAACGTAGAGGAATTAAAGTATATAAACACAAAGCGACAAAAGGATATCCTATAGACGTAGATACAATTGTAAGTGACGAAGGATATGGTAAAAACCCGTATATTGAAACCTCAAAGCCTATTGTAGTCGTTACAGCTCCAGGACCAGGAAGCGGTAAACTAGCAACCTGTCTTAGTCAGCTTTATCATGAATACAAACGTGGAAACGTAGCAGGCTATTCAAAGTTTGAAACCTTCCCAGTATGGAATGTTCCTTTAAAGCATCCGTTAAATATAGCGTATGAATCGGCAACAGTAGATTTAAAAGATGTTAATATGATTGACTCATTCCATTTTGATGCTTATAATGAGATAGCTGTAAACTATAATCGTGATATTGAGACATTTCCTGTGCTTAAGAGAATTATAGAAAAAATAACAGGTGAAGAATCTATTTATAAATCTCCGACAGATATGGGCGTTAACAGAGTGGGATTTGGAATAATTGATGATGATGTTATCAAACAAGCATCTAAGCAAGAAATAATCAGAAGATATTTTAAAACAGGGTGTGAGTATAAAAAAGGTTATGTTGATAAAGAAACCTTCCAAAGAGCCAAGCTTATCATGGAAGAGTTAGATCTTAAAGAGGAAGATAGAAAGGTTGTTCTTCCTGCAAGAGAATACTCTGCTAAATTAAGAGAAATGTCTGATAAGAATGAAGTATGTCCTATTGTAGCTATAGAACTTAATGATGGCACTATATTGACTGGTAAGAGCTCAGATGTAATGCATGCAACTGCTGCTGCAGTTTTAAATGCTGTTAAACACTATGCTAATATATCTGATGGAATTCATCTTATTTCTCCAGTTATTCTTGAGCCGATTATTAATCTAAAGCAAAAGACACTTGGCAGCAAAACAACAGCTTTAGACTGTGAAGAAATATTGATTGCACTTAGTATATGCGCTGCCACAAATCCTACAGCACAAGTAGCAATGGAAAAACTATCGATGCTGAAAGGGTGTCAAGCACATTCTACTACAATATTAAGTATAGGAGATGAGCAAACTTTTATAAAGCTTGGCATAGATGTAACTAGTGATTCTGAATACCCTACAGACAGTCTCTATTATAATAACTAGATAAAACTACTGCATGAGTTGAGGAATAATTTTCTGATTTAAATACTAGCCGGTTGTTACGAATAAGTAGCAATCGGCTTTTTAATACAAAAAATATGGGTTTATTTTCTAATCATTAATATTATATAATGATATATAGGCATTTAACAAAGAGATTTGAAAATTAACTATAAATATAGAGGAGAAGAGCATGTATAAGGTATTAGTTATAGAGGATGATGAAAAAATACAACGTTTAGTAAAAGATAAACTAGAAAGATATAATTATACTGTTTCCATAATCAGTGATTATTCTGATATAAAGAGTATTTTTCTAACAGAAGATCCTCATTTGGTTTTGCTAGACATAAATCTGCCAAATTATGATGGATTCTTTTGGTGTAGAGAAATAAGAACAATATCAAAAGTGCCGATCATATTTATATCTGCAAGATTTTCAGATATGGATCAGGTTATGGCTATAGAGAATGGGGGCGACGATTATATTACTAAACCATTTTCGTTTGACGTTTTACTAGCAAAAATTAAAGGGGTAATGAGAAGAACCTATGGAGAATATGCAGAAAATAAGACCAAGGATGTATTTGATGCAGATGGAGTATACCTGTATGTAAATCAAAATATAGTGGAATGGAATAATAATAAAGTAGAGCTGAGTAAAAAGGAGTTTTCACTGCTCTATATTCTTATTACAAACCTAAATGATATAGTTCCAAGAGAAAAGCTATTAGAAGAGCTTTGGGATGATATGGATTTTGTTGATGACAATACGTTATCAGTAAATATCGGCAGGCTTAGAAAAAGACTAGAAGACATAGGTATATATGATGCAATAGAGACCAAAAGAGGTCAAGGATACTCTATGGTTAAAACTTGGAGTTAGGTGATTATATGAGGTTAAAGGATTATTTATTAGATAGATTATTATATATTGTTTTTTATTATATTAGTATTTGTCTGGTTATTATAATAATGATGCTAGACTTAATTATCAGAGAGGAAGAGCTTGTATTTGAAAATATAGTATATGCCTTTTTACTATCTACCGTACTATTAATTGCTTTTATGGCAATAGATTACTTGAAAAAAAGAAACATATATAAGGCTGTTAATGAAGGTCTAGATAAAGAGGATAGCTCTGCTTATATTTTTAATATTCCTGATAACATAAGCAGGGAGTACGATATATTTAAGTACCTACTATCTAGAAACTACATGTTTTATCAAAACACACTAGAAAAATACAGAAAAAACTACAAGACTCAAATGGATTTTAAAAGCAGATGGATTCATCAGATGAAGACTCCTGTATCTGTAATAAAGCTTATGCTAGAAAATGAAAAGGATAAAGACATAGATATACAAACTAGAAAGAGCTATCAAAGCATAGAGGAAGAAATTGAAAAGCTATCACATGGACTTGAAATGGCACTTTACACGCTACGAGTAAATGACTTTGAGTTAGACTTTAAGGTGGAAGAAGTAGATGTACTAGAAATAGTAAGAGCAGTTATAAATGAAAATAAGAATGCTTTTATTGTAAATTCTATTTATCCTAAAATAGATTCAGAAGAAAACACAATAGTTAAAAGCGATAAGAAGTGGATAAAGTTTATAATAAGCCAGATAATATCTAATAGCATAAAATACACTAAGGTTAATAATATAGAAAATAAATCTGTGAAGATTAGTCTATACAGAGAAGCCAGTAAAGCTATACTTTCTATAGAGGATAACGGTGTTGGAGTATCTAGTGAAGATATTGACAGAGTATTTAATCCCTTCTTTACTGGACAAAATGGGAGAAAATATCTTGAGTCAACAGGAATGGGTCTTTATCTTTCTAAAGATATATGTGACAAACTAGGGCATAGTATAAGGCTGGAATCTACCGAAGAGAAGGGTACAAAGGTGATTATAACCTTTTTTGATGGGAGAAGTATTTATAACTTAACCCGTTGTGCTAGTTAAAATTTACAAATAGAAAAACCCCAAAACATTATGTTAACCTATCATTAATAACGACAAAGAAATTAAGATAGGAG
>NZ_JBNPXI010000043.1:0-15293 GCF_050433385.1 Brassicibacter mesophilus | reverse complement strand
GCATTATGCTTTGCAACAGGAAACACAGCAAAGGTATTTGGATTAAACACAGGAATAATAGAAGAAGGAAGAGAAGCAGACTTCGTAATAATGGACACACCAATGGGATCAATAGGAGAAGATAGCTTAAAAGCATTAGAAGCAGGAGACCTACCAGGAATCTCAGTGGTAGTAATAGATGGAGAAGTGATGTTTACAAAGAGTAAAAATACACCACCTGCAGCTACTCCAGCTGTTGTGTGTTAATTTAGAAAGGGGAAAAGCTACTAATGATCAAAGTAATTCTAGATAAGTGTAAAGGTTGTTCTATTTGTGTAAAAAACTGTCCTTTAGATGCAATAGAAGTAAAAGATAAAAAAGCTTACACTAATGATAAATGTGTATCTTGTGGAATATGCGCTAGAGTATGTCCTTTTAAAGCTATTGAAAGAACAGAAGAACAAGCACCTAATACTATAAAATGTACTCACTGTCCTGTTAACTGTTCAATTCCAGTTGGAAGCACAGGAGCTTGTAAGAGATACACTAATGTAGGTGGAGAAATAGTAAGAAACAGAAAGCTTGTTGTTGACGCAGTTACTGAAGTACCAGAAAGTGCTACATTACCATATAAGCCACTTATAACAGCTGTAGGTAGCGGTACAAGCTATCCATGCTGCCGTCCAGCTCCATTTATTGTTCAAGACAGCGTAAATGGTGTAGATGTTGTAACAGTTGTTACAGAAGCACCACTAAGCTACAGTGGAGTAAAAGTGAAGATAGATACAAACATGCACATTGGAGATGAAGGTGCAAAGGTAAAAAGAGACGGTAAAGTTGTAGGTATGGTAACAACTGAAGAGTATGGTTCAAAAATGCTTACTATCGGTGGAGCAAACCTACTAAGTAACGGAAATGATGGGTTTGTAGTTGCTAGAACAGTAGTAGACTTAGCTAATGGACGAAGAGTAACATTAAAGATTGAAAATGGAAGTACTGTTGAAGTTCAACAAGGAGAAGCTCCTATCATCGATGGTGCAAAAGAAAAGCTAATGAGAGTAGGTTGTGGTAGCGCTACAATCGGAATGTTTGCAAGATATCTATGTAAAGTTGTAGATGAAGCTATAATTCTTGACTACCATGTAATAGGATTACTTTCAGAGCACTTTGCAGGTGCTGAAGTAGGAATGACATATAGCGGTGTAGTTCCTTACGGAGTTAAGAGTACTAGAGGAAGATATTTCGGTAATCATGGACATGGCTGGGGTGGAACAGAAATCATAAACCCAGTTGATGCAGTAACATCAGTAGATATGAATATTGCAAAGCCAGGATTTAAGGTTTTAGTAACTGAAACTACTGGACAAAAAGCAGCATTATTAGAAGTTCAAGCTGATGGTAGCGTAAAAGAAATAGCAATGACTGAAGAAATTCTTGCCACAGTTAAGCTTATCTCAGATACATGTGAAGAATCTAAGGTTTCTGTTATATACACTGGTGGTACTGGTGGAAGTGCTAGAGCAGGTGTTACAACATTACCTAGAAAATTAACAGATGCAATTCATAACGAAGAAATTCGTATGACAATAGCAGGAGCACCAGCATTCGTACTTCCAGGAGGAGGAATCAACTTCATGGTTGACGCAGGTAAGATGGTTCCAGAAGCAACTACTTGGGTACCAACTCCAGCAACAGTTGCTCCGGTTGAATATACTATGACAAGAGATAAATATGAGGAGCTTGGAGGACATACAGGACATATTATCACTAAAGATGAGCTTCTAAAAAGATTAGAAACAGAGGCATAATTATGATTCAGCAGCTTCCAGATAAAAGGGTATTTATAGACCATGGCCCGATTCAAATGGTAATAGATGCATGTATCGAAGATGAACGAGTATCTGAGCTAGGAATGAAAACAGCACAGCACGTATTAAACCAATTTGAGCAGCTAGTTGAGTATTTACCTCAACTTAAAAAAATGAGAACTTATACACATAGGAGTGATGAGTTTCCGGAAGTATTAAATAAAATGATAACGGCGGTTGAAAAGAGCGGATATCAAGAACTTAATACTCTAGGTGCAGTAGCAGGATCGTTTTCTGATACTGCACTAGAAAAAGCAATAGAACTGGGCGGAACAAGAGTAATTATTAACAATGGAGGAGATTTAGCTCTAAAGGATATAACCGGAAAACCAATAAAGGTGGGTATACCTTTATACGATGATCCTAGTAAAGGTCAGGTTGTGTTGACTATCACTAAAGAGTTAAATATCCACGGAATATGTACGAGCGGAACTGGCGGAAGAAGTTTTACAAAGGGCATAGCTACTGCTGCAGTGGCATTGGCGCCAAATGCAGCTACAGCAGATGCATGTGCCACATACCTCGGAAATATAACTAATGTTGATGATGAAAACATAGTTCGGTGTTTAGCTGAAGAAATAGATTCGGGAACAGATATACCTGGACAGCTGGTGACGTTAAAAGTAGGGCAAATAAGTGAAACTAACAAATACAAGGCATTATTTAACGGATTAAACGCAGCCGAGGATTTGTATAAAAAAGGTATAATCAAAGGTGCGGTTATATGTATCGGCAGTGATATAGTAAAGTGTCCGGAAGATTTAGATGTTAAATTTGTATAAAATTATAGATTGAAATCGAATATGAACAAAATAGAACGTTCATGCGATGAAGATTTTGAGAAAACTATTAGGCTTATCAACTAAAAAATCTTAAAATTTGTAAACTCGCTACGCTCAGACATGATGGAGCTACAGAAATCTATGATTTCGTTGTTACTCCTTAATCAGCGTAAGCTGAGTTTCATAAGTATCTTAACAGATTTTTTAGTTTCTTTCGCCTAGTTTTCTTAACAAAATCTCATAAGCATTTTCTTATCTATTTTATTCATATTCAAAAATAGATGTAATTATAAATTTTATTCTAAGGAGGCTATATAAATGGACGTTAAAATCAGAAAGTATTACACATTTGTAGAAGAAATAAAAGCTGATGGTGGAAAAGAAGTAGATGGCAGCCACAAAAGAGTATCAATCGCAGTAGTATTTGAAAACCCATATGCAGGAAAATACGTAGAAGATTTATCCCCATTATCAGACTGGAGTGCATCAATTACACCAGAGCTAGTTGAAAAAGCATTAAAAGCAGCTGGAATCGATAAAAGCGAAGCAGAAAGCTATGGTAAAGCAGCTATAGTTGGAGGAAATGGAGAGCTTGAGCATGGAGCAGCTTTACTTCACCCAACACTAGGAAAGCCATTTAGAGAAGGATTAGGCGGAGGAAAGTCAATAATCCCTTCAGCTAAGAAAATGGGTTACCCAGGCTGTGCAATAGATGTACCACTACACTACAAAGATGCAGCATTCGTAAGAACTCACTTCGATGCAATGGAAGTAAGAGTACCAGATGCTCCAAGAGACAATGAGTTAGTGTTAATATTATCAGTAACAAACTGTGGAAGACCACATCCAAGAGTAGGTGGACTTCAAAAAGAAGAAGCTAAGTGTGAAGACGGTTTAAGATAGTTAAATAAAGAGATAATTTATTGATATAAAAAGCTTGATGGATGGTGACGACTATCTATCAAGCTTTTTATCTTCTAAAATAGAAATGTGATATTATCAATAAAGTAAACGTTATCAAAATGTAATAAATTAATTGACATATATATTCTGAAAATATATAATATTCTTAAGTAATTAATAACACCAGTGGAGAAATTAAAACCACAACAATTATGTAACTAAACAAAATACGCAATAATTTGATAAAAACGTCTTAAACCTATACTAATTAATAACATGATGAGAATAAATAACGGGGTGGAGAGTATGGAGAAAATTGTTAAGAAAGATCAAGAGTATATTAAGCAGAGCAATAAGAGCATGGTTCTTAATATTATTAAAATAGATGGTCCAATATCTAGAGCAGATATTGGAAAAATAACGGGAATGAGCCCTACTTCTGTCAGTAGAATTGCTGCTAGCTTGATTGAACAGGGGTTAGTAAAAGAGACTGAGCTGTATTCTAATGGAGTGGGAAGAAAAGCTATTTTACTCGATATAGATATGGAGTCTGTAATGACTATTGGAGTATACCTTAATAAAAATATAACTATGATTGGGATTGTTAACTTTGGAGGAGAAGTTCTATTTTATGAAAAAACTAAATTAGATACAAAAAATGAGCCCGAGCTAGTAATCAAAAAGCTTTGTGATAAAATAGAAAATCTTTTGACTAAAAGTGGTGTAGATATAAATAGGATAGTAGGTGTAGGAGTAGGGTTACCTGGAATTATAGATGCTCATAATGGTGTAGTAGTTTTTTCAGCTCAATTAGGATGGAAAAATGTAAATGTAATTAAGGAAATAGAAAAAAACTTAGGATTAAAGGCAGTTGTTGATAATGATGTTAAACTGAAGGCACTAGGAGAAAGCTTATATGGTAGTGCAAAAAATTCAAAGAGCACTGCTTTAATAAGCATAGGAAGTGGTGTAGGATCAGCCCTTATAATTAATGGTGAAATTTTCCGAGGAGAAACTAATATTGCAGGTGAGATAGGTCATATAACATTAGATCCGAACGGAATGTTCTGCGATTGTGGAAGAAGAGGGTGTTTGCAAACATTTATTGTAGAGGACAGGCTCTTATTAGAGGCTAATAATATAAGGCCAACTGAGACTGTAAAAGAGATAATAGTAGCGGCAGATAATAGCGAAGATTGGGCTATAAATATTTTAGATAGAGTTGCTACATATATTTGTATAGCTATTAACAATACAGTCTGTATGTATAACCCTGATTCAATAATATTAGCAGGAAAGCTGATTGAAGAAAATCCAGGGATAATACCATTCATTGAGAAAAAGAATAACGCTAGTACATGGGAACCACTTAGAGGAAATTACAAGATTGTATATTCTCAATTGGAGCAAAAAACAGACATAATTGGAGGAGCAACACTAGCCTCAAAAACTTTTTTAGATTTATAAAAATTTTATATGGAGGTGATGTAAGTAGTAAAGAAAATATGTTTTTATGTTAACAAATTTACTTATTTCAAATCAAGGGGGAATATAGTCATGAAAAAAACAAGAATTTTATCTCTATTTCTTGTAGTTGCAATGTTTGCTACTGTTATGCTTTCAGGATGCAGCAATAACAGTGGTGATAGTAATACTGTTACAACTGAAGATGGAAAAGAAAAGGTTACTATTAAGTTTTGGCATGTGTGGAAAGGTGAAGAAGCAGATATGTTGCAGGAAGTTATTGACGACTTTAACGCGACCAATGACCATATTTTTGTAGAATCACTTGGTGGGACTGATACACAGAAGCAGTTAACAGCAATCACAGGTGGTAATCCTCCTGATATTGGATATTTGCTAGATATTAATATACCTCAATTAGCAAGTGTAGGTTCTATATCTGAATTGGACCCATACATAGAAAAATTTGGCATGGATAAGGAAAATGTTCTTTCAGAAATGTGGAACATAGGTAATTATGAAGGAAAACAATATGGTATTCCTTATACAGTAGATACTTACATGCTATTTTATAATAAAGACCTTTTTGAAGAAGCAGGACTTGATGGTCCACCTAAGACAACAAGTGAGTTAATAGAATACTCTCAAAAATTAACTAAGAAAGATGATAATGGTGATTATACTCAAGTTGGCTATATTTCTGATTATCCTTGGGTTGATCAAATGCTATGGGCTTTTGTGTTTGGTTCTGACTTCTATGATTTTGAAAATGATAAGGTTACATGCGATAATCAAACCAATATTGATGCCTTGAAATTTAAACTTAAGAGCTATGAGGCACCATATGAACCAGAAAAAATCAAAAGATTCAAAAGCGGATTTGGTAAATACATGTCACCTAATAACCCATTTTTCCAAAATCAATTGGCTATGGATATAGAGGGTGAATATTATACAAGTTTTGTTAACAGATATGCTAGTGATTTAAACTATGGAGTAGCACCAGTTCCATATCCTGATGGACATCCGGAGCTTGCAAATGGAGGACTATTACAAGGTGGAATGCTTTACATACCTGAGAATAGCAAGCACAAAGAAGAAGCTTTTGAATTTATTAATTATTTAAAGTCTGATGATGCTTATATCAAGTTCTGTGCAGGCAAAGGTTCTATGCCAACTACTTTCTCAGCTCTCAACGATAAGAGATTTGTAGAAGCAGCCCCTGAACTTGCACCGTTTATAGAAGTTTTAAATAATGGTACTTCTAAAGCTATGGCTGCGGTACCGTTTGCTAGAGAATATCTAAATGAATTAAAGCTTCAAGAAGAAAAGGCTTATAACTTTGAAGTAACTCCTGAAGAAGCTATGAAAGCAGTTGTTGATAAGATACAACCGTTAGCTGATGAGTGGGCTAAAAAGAAAAATAAATAGATGTAAATTTTAAGAGAAAAAATAGATATTAATAAGGATATAATCCTAGCAAAAAAGACTTTTTAGACTTTTGCTAGGATTATATCGCTATAGCAATGAAAGGGGGATACAATGAAAAATAGAACTAGAAGTAAGAATTTCTCAGTAGAAAAAAGTCAGAAAAAACTGGCAGCAATATTCATTGCACCGTGGATTATTGGTTTTTTAGTATTCAGTTTATATCCTATAATTTCAGTTATATATTATAGTTTTACAAAATATAACCTGTTTGAAGCTCCTAAGTTTATTGGATTAGATAATTTTTATACTATGTTTAAAAATAAAGAATTCTATCAGTCTCTCGCTAACACACTTTACTATGTTATCTTTGGTGTGGGGCTACAATTGTTTTTATCTTTGATAACAGCTCTTCTTTTAAATATGAAAGTAAAGGGAAGAAGTCTATTTAGATCAATTTACTTTTTACCATCAATCATGCCACCTGTAGCAGCATCTCTTCTTTGGGTATGGCTATTAAACCCCAAATATGGATTGGTAAATATGGCTTTAAGAATTTTTAATCTTCCAGAACCTTTATGGTTAATTTCTGCTGAATGGGCAAAGCCAGCTGTAATTTTAATGTCGCTATGGGGTATAGGAAGTACTATGGTCATCTATTTGGCTGGACTAGGAGATATTCCAACTGTATATTATGAAGCTGTAGAAATCGATGGCGGTGGTATGTGGACAAAATTTAGACATGTTACCTGGCCTATGCTTACTCCCATAACATTGTTTCAGCTTATAAGTGGAATTATCGGAGGATTTAATGTGTTTACACAATCATATATAATAAATGCAGCTTCTGAAAATGGATCATTAGGTGGGCTCAACAACTCTTTATTGTTTTATGCGGTAAACATATATCAAGAAGGTTTTACATATTTAAGGTTTGGATACGCTAGTGCACTTGCCCTTGTATTGCTGATTATCGTATTGATTGTGACGTTGATTGTACTAAAAAGTTCTAAAAAATGGGTATATTACGGGGGTGACAAATAACTATGGTTATATCTAAGAAGAAGAAAGTTTTTCAGTACTTACTTTTAGTGGTCGTAGGTATATTTTTCTTTTTTCCGTTTGTATGGCTAGTAAGTACTTCATTAAAAACAGATGCTCAGATATTCACATTTCCACCAAAATGGATACCAGATCCAGTTATGTGGAGTAACTATAAAGATGCATTAAATGCAATACCTTTCATGCATTATGTATGGAATACTGTGAAAATTGTTTTCTTTGCAGTACTAGGAAATCTTATATCAGCACCTGCCATAGGATATGCTTTTGCTAAATTGCATTGGAGAGGGAGAGATAAGTTATTTGTGCTGGTTCTTGCAACTATGATGCTTCCTTTTCAAATTACTATGATTCCGCTTTATAGCATGTATGTTAAGCTAGACTGGATAAATAGTTACTTGCCATTAGTTGTTCCAGATTTCTTTGGCAAAGCATATTTTATTTTCTTGATGAGACAATTTTTCCGTTCTATACCAGAGGAACTATCAGAAGCAGCGAGAATTGAAGGTGCTTCTGAGTTTAGGATATTTTGGAATATAATACTTCCTTTAGCTAAACCAGCTATTGTGACAGTAGGTTTGTTTGCCTTTATATGGTCGTGGACAGACTTCCTTGGTCCACTGATCTATCTGACAGATAGTACTAAGTGGACAATCTCTATAGGGCTGACTCAATTTACTACGTCTCATGGATTAGATTGGAAGCTTTTAATGGCTGGTTCTACAATGTTTATGCTACCAATGGCGATAATTTTCTTTTTTATGCAAAGGGTATTTATAGAGGGAATTAACATGTCGGGACTTAAGCAATAGTTTACGTATGATCGACATGAAAATTTAAATTGAATATAAATAAAATAGAATGTTCATGCCATCAAGATTTTGAGAAAGCTATAGGCTCATAAACTTAAAAAGCTTATAAGCGTTCTCTTATCTATTTTATTCATATTCACGTATATTTTTAAATTTGAATTGGATATGTATAATTAGTGTCCGGGATAAATAGGGGGATTAATATGAACAAGTATCAAACAGCATCACGTCAAGTTCATCTTGACTTTCATACAAGTGAAAAAATACAAGGAATAGCTGAAGCGTTTGATGCAGAAGAATTTGCTTTAACCTTAGAGCAAGCTAAGGTTAATTCAATAACATGTTTTGCTAGATGTCATCATGGATGGTTATATTATGATTCAAAGCTTTTCCCAGAAAGAATACATCCTAATTTGAAGAATAAAAATTTACTTAAAGAGCAAATAGAAGCTTGTCGTAAACGAGGTATAAAAGTACCCATTTATATAACTGTTCAGTGGGATAATTATACTGCTGAACATAATCCTGAATGGCTGGCAATGGATCAAAATGGAAATTTTATTGAGACTTTCCCGTGTAATCCGGGGTTCTATAGGGCGTTGTGTCTAAATACGGGTTATAGAGATTTCTTAAAAGAACAGACTAGAGAAGTATTAGAAATGTTTCACCCAGTGGATGGACTGTTTTTTGACATTGTTTTTCCTGTGGATTGTAATTGTCATATTTGTAAAAGTAATATGGATAAATTAGGTTTTGATTCTTCAAATAAAAAAGAGAGGTTTAAATATTCTCAATTACTAATGGATGAATTCAAGTGTGATATGACTGACTTCATACGAAGTTATAATAAAAACTGCGGCATATTTTATAACACATCCCATGTAGGGACAGCTCAAAGAAAGGCTATAGACTGTTATTCTCATTTTGAGTTAGAATCCTTGCCTAGTGGAGGATGGGGCTATATGCACTTTCCGATAACTGCTAGATATGCTCGCAACTTTGGATTAAACTGTGTTGGAATGACGGGTAAATTTCACACATATTGGGGAGATTTTCATTCTTTTAAAAATAAAGCTGCTTTAGAGTTTGAGTGCTTTAATATGCTAGCATTAAATGCTAAATGTTCAATTGGGGATCAGTTAGATCCAAATGGAAAAATATCAAAACCAGTTTATGAGCTTATAGGCTCTGTATACTCACAAGTAAAAAAGAAGGAACCGTGGTGTATAGATGCTAAGGCAGTAACTGATATAGGGGTGTTTACACCAGAAGAGTTTTACGAAGCGGGCAATACAAGACTGTCTCCTGCAATGATAGGTGTTACTAGAATGCTGCAGGAGGCAGGACATCAATTTGATGTTATTGATTCTTCTGATAATTTTTATAAATATAAGGTATTGATATTACCTGATAATATTTGTGTAGAAACTAAATTTGCAAATAAACTTAAAGGTTACATAAATAGTGGTGGCAGGGTAATTGCGTCATTTGAATCAGGGCTTGAATTAAGTAAAAGCAGATTTGCTATAGATCTCTTTGGAGTAGAATATAAGGGGAAAGCGCCATATAGTCCTGATTTCATTGTTCCCCAAAATGAAATAGGATATGGGCTTTATAACACAGAATATGTGATGTATTTACAAGGTTTAGAGGTTAAGCCGATTCAGGAATCTGAAGTTTTAGCGTATGTAAATATTCCATATTTTAATCGTACTGAAGAGCACTACTGTTCTCATCAGCATACGCCTTCATCAGGTAAGATTGGTTATCCTGGAATTATTAAGAATGGTGAGGCGATATATTTTGCACACCCTATATTTACGCAGTACAGTAAAAATGGATCGGGATGGTGTAAAAGACTGTTTTTAAATGCTTTGAAAATGCTATTGCCCGAACCATTAGTTAGACATAATGGACCAAGCACAATGATTGCTACACTTAATGAGCAGGCAAAGGAGAAGCGATGGATATTGCATTTGCTTCATTATATTCCTGAAAAAAGGTGTGAAGATATTCATGTAATAGAGGATGTTATACCTTTATATAATATTGATATTTCAATGAGGACTTCTTCAAAGGTTAAGAAATTATCGATTGTGCCCGATATGGAAGAGCTTAAGTTTAATATGAGAAACGAAAGGCTGCTATTTACCTTACCTAAATTAAATGGACACAGTATGATTTCTATAGAGTTTGAGGATGCGGAATAGGGGGTAATTTTTTGAATGGTAAAATACTTATAGAGATATGCGTAGATTCTCTACAATCAGCTATATCTGCTGAAAAAGGAGGAGCTGATAGAATAGAGCTCTGTGACAATCTCATTGCAGGGGGTACTACTCCTAGTGCAGCAACTATTGAATTATCTAGGAAATACTTAAATATAGACATAAATGTAATAATTCGTCCTAGAAGTGGTGACTTTTGTTACTCTGAGCTTGAATTTGAAGTTATTAAAAGAGATATTGAAATTGCTAAAAGCTATGGTGTAAATGGTATAGTTACAGGTGCATTGAAGCCTAATGGAGAAATAGATGTAGAAATGATGAAGGAAATAGTTCAGTTAGCAAGACCACTTACTGTTACATTTCATAGGGCTTTTGATATGACTAGAAATCCTTTTGAAGCTCTGGATACGTTGGTTGATATTGGTGTTGACAGAGTTTTAACTTCAGGTCAAGAGAGTAAAGCTGTATGTGGTGTAGAGTTGATTAAGCAATTAGTACAAAAAGCTCAAGATAATATAATAATCATGCCAGGAGCAGGGATTAATGAGATGAATGTAAAGAATATAGCAGATGCTACAGGGGTAAAAGAAATACATATGTCTGCAAAAGAAAAAGTAGACAGTGCCATGGAATATAGAAATGACAAAGTAGCTATGGGAGGGAATTTGGTAATATCTGAATATGACAATTATTTTACTAGCGAAAAAGCGGTAAGGACTGTAGTAGATATTTTACGTTAAAAATATACTTAAATACAGATTATTCTAATATTAGCTTAGTCATCGGAGGGATACAATGAGAAACATAGCATGCTTTGATGTAGGAGGTACCTTTGTAAAATATGGATTACTAAAGGAGAATGGAAATATTATATTCAAATCTAAATTTCCTTCACCTACAGAAAATTGCAAAAAAAATATACCTTTTAAAATTGTAGAACAAATAGAGAGAATGTCAAATAAATATAGTATTGATTCTGTAGGAATAAGTACTACTGGAAAAGTAGATAGTAAAAATGGAGAAATTATTTTTTCGAGTGATAATCTCCCGGATTATACTGGTGCAAAACTATCTAGAGATATAGAAAAACTTACTGGGTTAGATTGCTCTGTTGAAAATGATGTAAATGCTGCAGCTCTTGGAGAAAGCTGGAAAGGAGCCGGGAAAAATGTAGATACTTTTGTATGCATTACTTTTGGAACGGGTATAGGTGGTGCTATAATAATGGACGGAGAGTTATATAAGGGTATCAAAAATGGTGCAGGAGAAATAGGACATATGATTATTAATGAAGGTGGAGAAAGATGTAGCTGTGGAGGAAGTGGATGCTATGAAAGATATGCATCTACAGCTGCTTTAGTGAGACAGTATGAATCATTAGCAAAACTCCCAAGAGGAAGCGTGAATGGAAAGATTATATTTGACAAAGTAAAAAATGGAGATGAATTAGCTTTAGATATATATAATAAATTTTTAAGTCATATAGTAACGGGCTTAGTTAATATTACGCACCTACTAGATCCAGGTCTTATTGTTGTTGGAGGAGGAATCTCTGAAGTAGGTAGCCCGTTTTTTCGGAGACTAAATGAAATGTTTGCCAAAAAAGTAATGCCTTCTTATGGAGAGCATACTGAAATAGTACAAGCTGATCTAGGAAATGATGCAGGTCTTGTAGGTGCATGCTATATTGCATTGAGCAAATTGGGCTGTAATAAGTTATAGAAATAATAGAATGAAATGAGGTGTGCTTAATGACTTGGGGAATAATAGCTACTTGGAGAATGGCTTTAGAAGGAGTAGTTGAGGCCCAGAAATTATTGGAGGATGCTCAATCATCATTGGATGCTGTTGAAACTGCAGTAAAGATGGTAGAGGATTGTCCCGAATATAGATCTGTAGGTTATGGCGGACTGCCAAATGAGGACTGTCACGTTGAGCTTGATGCAGCCTTTATGGATGGAGATACTCTTTCTATAGGTGCTATAGGGGGTATTAGGGACTATAAAAATCCTATATCAATTGCTAGGAAGCTTATGGATGAGAAATATAATGTATTTCTTGTAGGCTCTGGAGCTGAAGAATACGCACATAAAATGGGTTTTGAAAGAATAAATATGCTTACAGAGTACTCAAGAAAAGAGTGGGAAAGGAAGAAAAAAGAAAATCAAATAAAGAAACTGAATCCATATGATGGACATGATACTGTGGGGATAGTAGGATTAGACAAGAGTGGAAAAGTATCAGTTGCTACATCTACAAGCGGACTTTTCATGAAAAAGCATGGAAGAGTTGGAGATTCTCCTCTATCAGGATCTGGATTTTATGCAGATAGTACGATTGGAGCAGCAAGTGCTACTGGTCTAGGAGAAGATATAATGAAAGGATGTATATCCTATGAAATAGTACGACTTATGGGTGAAGGATGTCATCCTCAAGAAGCTGCAGAAAAGGCTGTGAATTCTTTGAATAAAAAGCTTATTGATAAAAGGGGAGAAGCAGGAGATATATCTGTTGTATGCATGAATAATAAAGGCGAATGGGGAGTAGGAACAAATATCAGCAAATTTTCCTTTGTTGTAGCTACTGAAAGTCTAGAGCCTACTGTATACATTGCATCATTTTCTAATGGCAGAACTACATATGTTAAAGCCACTCAGGACTGGATTGATACTCATACAGAGTGACAATTATAATCTAATATTAAAAGGGGTTGATATGCATGGATATCAAATTAGTTAAATCTTTAGATTGCTCTTATGATACGAGAGTTTTAGGGTTTTATGAAAATGAGTTTCGTAGAATCGAGGACAATGCTATTCAAGACATGATTTCCCATCTTGCAAAGACTGGAGAGTTTAAAGGAGAATTTGGAAAGATTGAGTCTTTTAAGCTGGCAAGAGAGGAAAAACCCAATAAAATAATTCTTGCTGGTCTTGGTAAAAAGGACGAATTAAATGCAGAGAAATTGAGAAAGACAGTCGCTAAATCAATAAAAGAAGGAAATAGAATGAAATCAAACTCAATATTACTAGAACCTATGGGAGTAAGCAAAGACATCAATCTAGAAACTAGCACGAGAATACTGGCAGAAATTCCTCTGTTGGCTGATTATAAGTTTGATAATTATCAAAAAGAGAAAAAAACTTCTACAGTTAAAGAAGTAAATATACTGTGCAATATCCAGGAAAATCTTGCAATTATGGAAGCTGCATGTCATGAAGGAAGAGTACTGGCTAAAGAAACTGTATTTGCTAGAGAACTAGTAAATGAGCCGGCAAATGTGTTACTTCCTATTGAACTTGCAAATAGAGCAAAAGATGCAGGAGACAAATATGGCTTCGAAGTCGAGGTGTTTGATGAAGATAAAATAAAAGAGCTTGGAATGGAAGCGTATATATCTGTTGCAAAGGCTTCTGATAATCCTCCAAGATTTATAGTTATGAGATATTTTGGAGATGATGAAAATAAAGATGATATACTTGGAATTGCAGGTAAGGGACTAACTTATGATAGTGGAGGACTATGTATAAAAAGTCCAAAAGGAATGCTTAATATGAGAGCGGACATGGGTGGGGCTGCAGCCGTAATAGGTACTATGGCTTCTATTGCTCAGCTTAAGATTAAAGCAAATGTAGTAGGAGTAATTGCAGCTTGTGAAAATATGATATCTGGTAAGGGATATAGAACTGGAGATATAATTGGATCTATGGCTGGAAAGACAATATTTGTAGGAAGTACTGATGCAGAAGGTAGACTTACGCTTATTGATGCAGTTCACTATCTGATTGAAAAAGAAAAAGTCAATAAAGTGCTTGATATAGCTACACTTACTGGAGCTGCAGGAGTTGCTCTAGGTGGAGTTGCAACTCCTGTATTATCAAATAATGAAGAGTTCTTTAGTAAATTACAAGAAGCCTCTGATATTACAGGAGAAAAAATATGGAGAATGCCATGCTTTGAAGAATATAAAGAACTGCTAAAATCTAATGTAGCAGATCTTACAAATTCTGCGGGACATCCTGGTACAATAACAGCAGGTATGTTTATTGGAGAATTTGTTCAAGATAAGCCTTGGATACACATGGATATTGCTGCAACTTCATGGGCTGATAAGGCTTCTGATTATAGTACAGAAGGCGGTACAGGAGTAGGAGTTAGGATTTTGTACTATCTTGCTAAAAATCATATTAATTAAAAATTATTTAAAAAATGGTAGGAGTAGTCCTACCATTTTTTGATTAACAGTAGAAAAAATTATAATTATCCATATATTGCATAATTGAAATAGTGGTTTCAGTTATGCAATATATTGTAAATGAGATTAATAGAGTTTTACAGCAATTTTTGACAAATAGCATTACAATGTTGAAATGCTGGATATAATATATATGCTAAATTAATTAAGTAAACACGCAAAAACGCTTGATAGTAGTTTGTTAAAATTATGGCATGGAATATGCAGACATTCTTAGTATAAGAATATATTACATAAAAATAAAAGGAGGTTACTCTAATGTCAGTTTTAGCTATAAAAAACATAGGTATCTTAGTTACAGGAGATGTAAAGAATCCTGTATCGAAGGCAAATACAATCATAGTAGAAGATGGCAAGATAAAAAAAGTAGGAGACGAAAGCCTCTTAAAAGAATTTGCATGTGACAAAGTAATAGACGCAAAAGGAACAACAGTAGCACCAGGATTTATAGATTCACACGTACATCCTGTGTTAGGTGACTTTACACCAAGACAAAACACAATAGGATTTAT
>NZ_JBNPXI010000042.1:0-18840 GCF_050433385.1 Brassicibacter mesophilus | reverse complement strand
CAAATGTATTAACGTTGACGTTAATTCATAAGTTGTTTTAACAGCTTTGCTGTTATTAAACTTGTCTTTTCACTGTTCAGTTTTCAAAGACCAAACATCAGCTTTATTATCTTAACACTTTTATTTCCTTGTGTCAAGTGCTTTTTTATCTTACTTTTGTTACGTTGTCGCTTAGTGACGACTTTTACTACTATATCAGATTTTCGACATTATGTCAACTGTTTTTTTGAATTTCTTTTTCTCTTTTGTTTCTCTGTTATGTTTCCTGTCTTGACGACAAAGATTACTATATCATGCCTATACCCCTTGAGTCAATGGTGATATATGGAAAATTCAAAGGGTATGATAGAAATCTTTCAATCACTATCATACCCTTATAGCTTTTATACTGATATTATATCTAAAAATCAACAATTAATACACTAATTCTTAATAACCGATTATCGCTACAATTCGTACTTATATAATTCTACTTATTATCTATAGGCTTCATTGTTGGGAAGAAAATAATATCTCTAATAGATGCAGAGTCTGTTAGAAGCATTATTAATCTATCAACACCTATTCCTAACCCGCCAGTTGGAGGTAGTCCAACTTCAATAGCATTAATAAAATCTTCATCCATTGGATGTGCTTCTTCATCACCAGCTTCTTTCTGTCTAAGTTGCTCTTCAAATCTCTCTTTTTGATCTATTGGATCATTAAGCTCTGAAAATGCATTGGCTATCTCCCAAGTATTAGCAAAAGCTTCAAATCTATTTGTAATCAGTGGATTGTCTGGATTTCTTTTAGCCAATGGAGATACTTCAACTGGATGATGTAATACAAATGTAGGCTGCACTAAATCTTTTTCGCAAAACTCTTCAAATGCTAAATTTACAAGATGTCCTCTTGTCATATTTTTTTCAACATCTAAATGTAATTGTTCTTTTGCAACCTTTCTTGCCTCTTCATCACTTTCTATGGCATAAAAATCAACACCAGTCTTTTCTTTAACCATATCATGCATAGATACTCTTTTCCATGGTGGCTTAAAATCTATCTCTTTTCCTTGATAGCTGATAACTGTACTCCCATTAACTTCCTCAGCACAATAAGCTACTAAGTTTTCAGTTATCTCCATCATAGATTCATAGTCTTCATAAGCAGCATAAAGCTCAATATTCGTAAACTCTGGGTTGTGCTTAACAGATATACCTTCATTTCTAAACATTTTTCCCATCTCATAAACCTTATCAAATCCACCAACTATAAGTCTTTTTAAATAAAGCTCATTTGCTATTCTTAACTGCATATCTATATCTAATGTATTATGATGAGTAAGGAAAGGTCTTGCTGCTGCTCCACCAGCAACAGTAGTAAGTATTGGCGTTTCTACTTCTAAGTACCCTCTCTCATCCAAAAATCTTCTTATTGCTTTTATTATTTTATTTCTTTTTAAGAAAGCTTCTTTAACTTCAGGATTCACTATTAAATCTACATATCGTTGTCTATATCTTAATTCAGGGTCCTTTAAGCCATGCCATTTTTCAGGAAGGATTTGTAAAGATTTTGATAGTAAAGAAATTTCTTCTGCTTTTACTGAAATCTCACCCATTTTAGTTTTAAACACTTCACCTTTAACCCCTACAATATCTCCAATGTCGTGGGTCTTTAATAGCTCATATTCTTCCTGCCCTAATAAATCCTGTTTAGCAAAAAGTTGTATTCTGCCTTGACTATCTTGTACATCATAAAATCCAACTTTTCCTTGACCTCTCTTGGACATAATTCTACCAGCAATACTCACTTTTTTACCTTCAAGTTCCTCAAAATTATCTTTAATATGCTGGCTATAATTAGTCACGTCATATTTTTCTATTTTGAATGGATCTTTGCCCATTTCTCTGAGTTTTGATAGCTTTTCTCTTCTCAAAAGAAGCATTTCGTTAAGGTTGTTTTCCTCATTCATCATTTGACACACCCTCCTAATTACATCTAATTTATCTGTCTATAGAAAGGATTTCATATTTAATTACTCCATCTGGTACTTGTACCTCTACAATTTCGCCTGCCTTTCTTCCTATTAAAGTTCTACCCACTGGAGACTCGTTAGAAATCTTTCCTTCATAAGGATCTGCTTCAGCAGAACCTACGATTGTATATTTAAGTTCTTCATCAAACTCAATATCTTTAACGGTTACTTTAGAGCCTATGCTCACGACTTCAATAGATATATCCTCATCATCTATAACTCTAGCATTTCTAAGTGTTCTTTCTAATTTTGCAATTCTTTCTTCAACCCATGCCTGCTCGTTTTTTGCTTCATCATATTCTGAGTTTTCACTTATATCTCCAAAAGCTAATGCTTGTTTTATTCTTTCTGCTACTTCTTTTCTTCTGACAGTTTTTAATGTTTCCAATTCTTCCTCTATCTTCGCTAATCCCTCTACAGTTAAGAAAATCTCTTTTTCTGCCATTACCCTCTCTCCTTTTTGATAATATTAAATAAGTCCTATCATTTGTAGTATGTTCATGAATATATTTTTTTCTGTTTATTATAATTAAAGTATGATTATATCAAATAAATAGCTTCATCTATGTTAAACAATAAGCACCGTAAGTTACTTACAGTGCTTACCATTTATTTATGATGATTATTATAATTTAGTAGGCCAACGTTGTCAAGAGTATATAACAGGTTTAAAAAAGTTATTTCTCCCTAAAAACTGACATGTTGCGATTCTTACCAGTATATAGACGCAATGCACTATCCAATGTGTATTTTTTGCCATTAATATTTATTTTGATAAACTCATTTCTATACTGGCAATCTAAAGCTTCATATATATATGAGTTAATCTCTCTTTTAAAACTAAACTCTTCTGGCCTACTAAATATATTTCCCATGTTCATAAAAATAAAATCATTTATAACTAGTAAGTCTCTTCTTTTATTTTCTATAATCCTACTTATTTTTTTATATGGACTTGCATCAATAACTATTGTCTTTTTTCTTATTCTATTTATATCTATATCTGTATCTGTACAATCTTGCATAAAAATTATAAAATCATAATTTGTTAATGTCCTACTTACATTGCTGGTTGAGTGAATTGATAAACCTGTCTCTAGTAATACTAGCTTCTCTAGTTCGCTTATGTATTCTTTATTATTTCCTAGTATAGTTAAAAATTTAATTTCGTTTGATAATTCTAATACTATCTTCTTAGTATCTTCAGTATCATCACTTATTATTAAAACGTCATGTTCTTTAAGCTCACTTTTTCTTATAGAGCATATTTTTTTAATAGAATTGACAATACAATCTATTACCTTTTTTCTCCCATTAAATATTTTAAGATTACACTGAGATTCAATTTCATTATATTCAGACTCACTCAATTTATACGTGTCCTCTAGTATGATGTTTACTGTATCCTCTGTTTTAGTAAAATTGATCCCATAAATTATTCTTGATATATAGTCTTGCTTAGATACATTTTCATATGAAATAAAAATACCTAACCCATAGCCCTTTATTGTATTGTCATTTTTATCTATATATTCACATACTCTTCTAGGCTTTATGTTCAGCTGATATCTAGTAAGTAGTCTTTCAGGTATATACTTATAAAAGCCTTTCTTTAAGTAAGTTTTATAAAGTATAGGATCTATAATGTATATAAATTCACCCTGACATCCCAGTCCCCCTTTATTTGATTATTTCCCTGCTACTTTCTCAAAATGATTTTGTTGAAGAAACTCTACCCTTGGCGTAAAGTCTAACCTGTCTAATATTTCTTCAAAGTCTTTACTTGTCATATTTTCTGGTTTCTTACCTGCGATTGCAACAATCATTGCTTCCATAACATTAGTTCCGAAAGATCTTCCTTCTAATTCAGGTGTTGTAGTAACTAGTAATTCAACTCCTCTATTCCTTAAATCTTCTACATCACTAGCTGTTATTGTATTAGTAATAATAACTTTTCCTTTCATATCCTTAGGCATGTGTTTCTTTATATACAGGTAATCTCCAGCCACTACATCTGCATCTAAATAAAATTTAGAAAGCTTACTTTCAGTTGTATTCTCTTGTTTTTTGCCAGTAGGATACAGCATCTCAAAAGGTAACTTAACAGCTATAGGAGCAACTATTTTGGCAATATTGTATAAGGTATTATATGACTTAACCCTAAAAGGTATTCCTAATGCAAAAATAACATCACCATATGTCACAATACTTCCTGCCTCTTCAAACGCTTCCGCCATTCCATATCTATCTAGAGCCGAAGTTATTAGTACTTTCTTCCGTTTTAAATCTATTATACCTTCTTTATTTATATATCTTATAACTCTTCTTTCTAAAGTATCCTTTAAAAATGTTCCATCTACAACCGGAGTTTTATCAGCAGCATTTTTTAAAGGAATAGAATCTTTAATAGTATAGCTTTTATCCTTGCACCTTAGATATATATCTATTCCTCCTAACCCAAATGCATCAACTTTTCCATCTAGTTCTTTTATCATAGCTATAGCTTTGTCTTTATCTCCATCTGTTCCTATTCTTTCAACTGTAAACTCTTCTTCTAATATATTTACGTTTACACTGTGGTTCCGTTTTGATGAGCCTATGCTTACACTAACTACTCTTTTCATAATTAACCTCCGTTCATCTGCAAATTTATCCCGACTAAATATATATTAGCACTTTTTGTATATTTGGTAAATAAAAGGCTTAAAAACCTTTTTGAAAGACTTCTAAACCTAATTACTTTAATCCAAAATATTTTCAGCAAATTTATGAAGTTCTTCTATAAGCTCTGCTTTAGTTAGAATAGTATTAATCTTATTACGCATCTCTGCAGAGTTTCTCATTCCTTTTATATACCAAGCTATATGTTTTCTCATTTCTTTCACTGCGACTCTATCACCTTTTAAGCTACATAATAGTTCGAAATGTCTAATACATATTTTTATTCTCTGTGAATTTGATGGCATTTGAATTTTTTCACCATTTTTTAATAAAGCAACCGTTCTGTTAAATATCCATGGATTCCCTCTACTTCCCCTACCTATCATTATGGCATCACAGCCTGTTTCATCTATCATCCTTTTCCCATCTTCAGGCTCAAAAACATCTCCGTTTCCTATGACTGGTATAGATATATTTTTCTTTACTTGTTTAATAATTTCCCAATTAGCTGTTCCTGTATAAAATTGTTCTCTAGTTCTACCATGTATAGTCACAGCCGCGGCTCCAGCTTCTTCTATTATTTTTGCAACTTCTATTGCGTTTATACTGTTGTCATCCCATCCCATTCTTATTTTCACTGTAACGGGCTTGTTTGAAGCTTTAACAACCGCCTTTGTCACTTGCCCTGCAAGAATTGGATCTTTCATTAGTGCACTTCCATCACCATTCTTAACTATTTTAGGAGTTGGACAACCCATATTTATATCAATAATATCTATGTCTTCTCTTTGATTTAATTTTTCCATTGTAACTTGATGCATAATCTTAGGATCTGAGCCAAATATCTGTAACGCTACAGGCCTTTCTCTCTGTTCAATAGCCATAAGCTCCTGTGTTTTCTTATCGTCAAAATAAAGCCCTTTACTGCTTACCATCTCTGTATATACTAGACCTGCATCTAACTCCTTACATATCAACCTAAATGCTAGATCAGTAACTCCAGCCATTGGTGCCAAAAATACATTGTTATCTAAAACTATGTTGCCTATCTTCATTTAATCACTCCTGCTTATTTATATAATATTTATATTATACACATATACTTCAGTTTTCAAAACAACCGCATCTATAGAAAAACAAGTAGCTTTCGCTACTTGTTTTTCTCATAAATTATTCTTAATCCTTCTAGTGTTAGCAATTTATCTATTTTAGTTATAGTAGTAGATTCACTGGCTATTAACGTAGACAGTCCACCTGTTGCTACAACTTCTTTTACTTCGCCAGGTATTTCTAGCTTCATCTTATTTACAATATAGTCCACAAGCCCTACATATCCATATATTATTCCAGACTGCATACTATTTATAGTATTTTTATTTATGACTTCCTTTGGCTTAACAAGCTCAACTTTTGGCAATTTTGCAGTTCTTAGAACTAATGCTTCACTAGATATTTTTATACCTGGTGATATAACCCCGCCTAAATAATCTCCTTCTTTTGAAATAGCACAAAATGTTGTGGCTGTACCAAAATCAACAACTACTAGTGGTCCGCCATGTTTCTCATATGCAGCAACAGCATTAACTATTCTATCCGCACCAACTTCCTTTGGATTATCATATTTTATGTTGATACCTGTTTTTATGCCAGGCCCAACAATCAAAGGCTCCTTCTTAAAGTATTTAATGCTCATAGCCTGTAGAGAATACATTAGGGTCGGCACTACGGATGATATAATTACAGCCTCTATATCTTCAATATCAACTTTATTATATTTAAATAATTGATCAATTATAAGTCCATATTCATCTGATGTTTTTTCTCTGTCAGTAGATATTCTCCAATCATTCAAGAGTTTTTTCTCTTGGTATACTCCTAAAACTATATTAGTATTGCCAACATCAAAAACTAAAATCATTAGTCCACCTTCTCTTTAAGTTTTTAAATTTGTTCTTATTTCATCTACTATAATTGTTTTCTTACGCCCATAACAACACTGGTTACAATAAGCATAGCAATTATTACTTCAGGTATACCGTTGGCAACACCTATACCCATTATTACCTTTCCTACTAGAGCAGTGTCTCCTCCAACCTTCTCTACAAACCACTTACCGTAAAAAATATATATCATGCCTAGTACTCCTACTGTATTTGTCAGTGTTCCAATTGCAGCCGAAAGTACTACTTCTATAGCCTGTTTTTTAAACTTTTTGTAAGAAAAATATCCAATAGATAGTGACGCGACGATTAGCAATCCACTTAAAATTACCTCCCATAACCCCACTGAACCTGCACCATACTGACTAATTTGATTCACGAAGCTATTCCCCAAGTATAATATTGAAGAAATCCAAACAGCAGCTAAAGTAATTACAGAAATTTTCTTATCTAGCTTTTTAAACAAAATAAAAGAATAATATGCTGTTAAGCCTATCAATACTCTTGGAAGAATAGAGACTAATGGATTATAAAAAACTGGTGAAATTACTGTAGGAGCTGTTATAGCCCTAATTAAGCTAAAGATTCCGAATATAAGACCAACTAACATTCCTACAACAGGTCCTTCAAGTATTGCTCCAATAATTACTGGAATATGCATTATCGTGGCACTAGTAGGTCCTACCGGAATAAACCCTATAGGAGTCATTCCCAATACAGCCGAAATTGCTCCTAACACGCCCACGATTGTCAGCCTCTTAACTGAATAAGATGGCTTTGAACTGATTTTTAACATTTACATCGCCTCCCGCTCTAGTTCCAAAATGGATACCAGTCGTTTTTTAATAATAAAAACTTTGTGTAGCATAGTCCAGCTCCAAAAGGATACTGGCTTTTTTACCTTTTTATTCTAACAGGTATATTATATATATTCAATACTATCTTTAAGTTTTCTATTCTTTCTTAACATATTTTAATATTTCTTTAAATCTTTCCATGCTATTATTCCATTATAGCTTTCTGCATGCTTAATTGCATTTGTAATAGCCATAGACATAACCTCACTCGCTAGTGTCCCAATCAAATTTACATCTGCTTCTATTTCGCCTGTGGACATTGTAAAAACTGTATCTCCATCGAGCATAGTATGAATAGGATTTATAGATCTTGCTAATCCATTCTGACCCATTTGAGCTACTTTATTAGCATAGGCTTTAGTCAATAAAGCATTTGTAGCTACTACTCCTATTGTAGTATTTCTCATAGGAAATCCTGCTGTTTTTCCATCACTTTTCATTAGTTCATAAGTATTTAGTAATGTCTTTGAATTATTATCTATTACTCCTGCTAACAATTGATTTGTTTTATAATCATATACATCTCCATAACTATTAGCTGCTACTATGGCTGCAACCCATACATCTCCTATCTTAATGCTTGCACTTCCTAATCCGGATTTCATCGCATTTTCAGGCCCTAAAATTTTCCCTACAGTCGCTCCCATACCACAGCCTATATTTCCCTGCCTATTTTCCACTGCAGAGGCATTAAGGCACGCATTATATCCCATTTGATAATCAGGTCTTATCTTATGGTTTCCGATGTTTAAATCAAATATAACTGCCCCACAGACTATTGGAACCTTAGTAACTCCTACATCAAAACCAATATCTCTCTCCTCTAAACATTTCATTGTCCCAGAGCAAGCATCTAACCCAAAAGCACTTCCTCCAGATAGCACAATACCATGAACCTTGTCTACGAGTTTCTCAGGACTAAGTAAATCAGTTTCTCTTGTTCCTGGAGCCGAGCCTCTTACATCTACACCTGCAACTGCACCTTTATCACATAATATTACAGTGCACCCAGTCATTCCTTCAACGCTTTGTTCATGTCCAACCTTAATTCCAGGTACATCAGTTATATATCCACTATACATACCCATACACTCCCCTTACAGAAACTTCTCCTGATATCAGTGGTGAAACATTCCCCATATCATCTTCTATTAATAGTTGACCTTCGTCATTTATCCCTATTGCTTTTCTTTCTACTTCTTGCTCTTTAGATATTATTTTTATTTTTTTGCCTATCAAAATAGAGTTTTCTCTACAGATTTTTATAGACTTCTTTATAGTTCCATGATTAACCAATTCTTCATACAGTTCTTCAAATTTGTTCAATATCATAGCCACTAATTCTCTTCTTGGAACCTCTCTCCCAATTTCTTGTTTTATAGATGTCGCAACTTTATTCACCTCTTCAGAAAAGCTATCTCCATCTATATTGACGTTGATTCCTATTCCTATAACTAAATAGTTTAATCTGTTCAATTCTCCGCTCATTTCTGTAAGTATGCCACATACCTTTTTACCATTTATCACTATATCGTTTGGCCACTTTATGTAAGCAATTATGCCTAAGCTGTTCATAGCTTCCCATACTGCTGCTGCCCCTATTTGTGTAATCTTTGTAGCATCAGTAGGATTAATCTCTGGTCTGAGGACAACAGACATCCAAATTCCTTTACCTTTAGGCGACACCCAGCTTCGTCCTAATCTTCCTCTGCCGCTAGTTTGTTGCTCAGATATGACTACCGTCCCGTCATCGCATCCTTTAGAAGCCAGTTCTTTTGCTTTTATATTTGTTGAGTCTATGCAATCAAAGTGTATTATCTCTCTACCTATATATTTTGTAGCTAGATGTTCAGATACTTCGATATAGGTTAGTGTATCTGGCGATGCTACTAGCCTATGACCCTTTCTTGATATTGATTCTATATCATATCCATCCTCTTTTAATACATTAATATATTTCCAAACAGCAGTACGACTCACATTTAGAACATCACTTATCTGCTGCCCAGAAACAAACTCTCCTTTATTATCTCTTAAAACTCTTAATATTTTATCTTTCAAGTTAAATAGCCTCCCTATAATAAGCTTTAATAATATAAGCTATAAAAGAAGTTTCACTTTATATTTAACATTTAATCACAACTCGCTAGTTTTTTAAAGATATATATAAGCAATCATTGTCAAAAAATGAATATTAATAAAAAAATAATAGAATGCTTATAAGATTTTGTTAAGAAAACTAAGCTAAAGAGACGAAAAAATCTTCATATCACCAATGCTCTTTTTTATTAATATTCAATATAATAGTAATACTAAAAAGGACAGTACGGTCTATGTACTGTCCTTAATATTTATTATTTAAAGAACATTAGTAAAGCTCCTGCTGCTATTGCAGAGCCTATTACTCCTGCTACGTTTGGTCCCATTGCATGCATTAGTAGGAAGTTTGAAGGGTTGTATTTTTGTCCTTCTTTTTGCACTACTCTTGCTGCCATTGGTACTGCTGATACTCCTGCTGCCCCTATTAGTGGATTTACTTTTCCTCCTGATGTCTTGTACATTATCTTTCCGAATATTACTCCTGTTGCTGTTCCTATTGAGAATGCTATTAGCCCTAAGCCTATAATCTTTAGTGTATTCCATGCTAGGAATTGTTCTGCTGTTGCTGTTGCTCCTACTGTTATTCCTAGGAAGATTACTACTATATTGTTTAACTCATTTTGTGCTGCTTTTGATAGTCTTTCTACTACTCCTGATTCTCTTAATAGGTTTCCAAACATTAGCATCCCTATTAGTGGTGCTGATGATGGAAGTAGTAGTATACAGAATGTTGCTACTAATATTGGAAATATAATCTTTTCTACTTTTGATACTGGTCTTAGCTGATCCATTTTTACTTTTCTTTCTTTTTCTGTTGTTAATGCTCTCATTATTGGCGGCTGTATAATTGGTACTAATGCCATGTATGAGTATGCTGCTACTGCTATTGGTCCTAGTAAATGGTCTGCTAACTGACTTGTTAAGTATAGTGCTGTTGGTCCGTCTGCTCCTCCTATGATTCCTATTGAAGCTGCTTCTGGTCCTGTAAACTTTAGTAGGATTGCTCCTATGAATGTAAAGAATATTCCAAACTGGGCTGCTGCTCCTAATAGTATGCTTCTAGGGTTTGCTATTAGTGGTCCAAAGTCTGTCATTGCTCCTACTCCTAGGAATATTAATGGTGGATATATTCCTTTTTTTACTCCTTGGTATAGATAGTATAATAGTCCGCCTAGCTGTTTTGTCTCTGATACTAACTCCCCTGTGTTTGGGTCTCTGACTATTTGTACTACTGGCTCAGACATTAACCCTCCTAGTGGCAGGTTTACTAGCAGCATACCAAATGCAATGGGAATTAGTAGTAGTGGTTCATAGTTTTTCTTTATTGCTAGGTACAATAGTACGAATGCTACTATTATCATTATTATATGCTTGCCTGTAAGTGATACAAAGCCTGTGCTTGTCCAAAATTCTTTTAATATATCTAAAAGCATTTAGTTATACCTCTCTTTCGAATTTAGTTTTGCTTCTATTCAAGAGAAACTAGTGGATCCCCTGCGTTAACTGATGAACCTTTTGATGTGTTTATGGCTGATACTTTTCCGCTTCTTGGTGCAACTATTTCATTTTCCATCTTCATTGCTTCAAGTATAACTAATACTTGACCTTCTGTTACTGTATCTCCTTGGTTCACTTTTATATCTAGAACGGTTCCTGGCATTGGTGCTTCTACTGTTTCTGCTCCTTGTGGTACTGGTGCACTTTGAACTTCTTTTTTTACTTCTGGCTTTGGCTGTGGCGCTCTTTGCTGTGGTTTGGTCTCAACTTTTGGTTGTGGTGCTGGAGTGCTTATTGTTTGGGATGGTGCACTTTGTCCTATTTCTTCTACTTCTACTTCATAGCTTTTTCCGTTCACATTTACGATAAACTTTTTCATATTAATGCCTCCTTAAGGAATGTAATATTTTAAGTTGTTTTTTATTTTATGTTAAATTGTTCTTGTCTACCTACTTTAGCCCACGCTGGTGTATTTTGTGGTACTCTTTGGATGTTTTTTACTACTATATCGCTTGTTGTTTTTGATAGACTTGAAGCTATTGCTGCTGTTATTACTGCTATTAATTCTTCGTCTTCTTCTGTTTCTACTATTGGCGCCTCTTTTTTTACAGGGGGCTGTTGTGCTTTTTCTTCTTTTTTCTGTGGTCCTTTTTTATGGAATACTGCTCTAAATCCATCTAGTATTAATGATATTGTTAGCAGTGTTACAAATACTAACCCCATACTAAATAGTGTGATTATCAACGCTTCGTTTATTGATACTCCGTCTGTTAGATTCATCTATATCACCTCTTTATAAAGGCATATTTCCATGCTTTTTAGCTGGAAGGCTTTCTCTCTTGCTTGATAGCATGTCAAATGAGCTTATTATTCTTTGTCTTGTTGTCATTGGCTCTATTACGTCGTCTATATATCCTCTTGCTGCTGCTATATATGGACTTGCTACTGTTTCTCTGTATTCTTGTATCTTTTCTGCTCTTGTTGCTAGTGCATCTTCTGCTTTTTCTATGTCTTTTTTGAATATTATGTTTGCTGCTCCTTCTGGTCCCATTACTGCTATTTCTGCATTTGGCCATGCTAATACTATGTCTGCTTTTAAGTGTCTGCTGCACATTGCTATATATGCTCCTCCGTATGCTTTTCTTAGTATTACTGTTACTTTTGGCACTGTTGCTTCACTGTATGCAAATAGCATTTTTGCTCCGTGTCTTATGATTCCTCCGTATTCTTGGTCTGTTCCTGGAAGAAATCCTGGTACGTCTACTAGTGTTAGTAATGGTATGTTAAATGAATCGCATGTTCTTATGAATCTTGCTGCTTTGTCTGAGGCATTTATGTCTAGACACCCTGCTAATATTTTTGGTTGGTTTGCTATTACTCCTACTGACTTGCCATTTAGTCTTATGAAGCCTGTTACTATGTTTTGGGCATAGTATGGCTGTACTTCGAAGAATTCTGTATTGTCTGCTAGTGTTGCGATTATTTCTTTTATGTCATATGGCTTGTTTGGATTGTCTGGTATTATATTGTTTAGCTTTTCTTCTAGTCTGTTTATGTCGTCTGTGCTATGAAATACTGGTGCATCTTCTAGATTGTTTGATGGTAGGAAGCTTAATAGCTTCTTTATTGTCTGTACGCATTCTTCTTCGCTTTTGTCTATGAAGTGTGCTACTCCACTTATTTTGTTGTGTGTCATTGCTCCTCCTAGACTTTCTGCTGATACGTCTTCTCCTGTTACTGTTTTTATTACTTGTGGCCCTGTTATGAACATTTTACTTGTGTTGTCTACCATTAGTATAAAGTCTGTTAGTGCTGGTGAGTATACTGCGCCTCCAGCACATGGGCCTAGTATTACTGATATCTGTGGTACTACTCCTGATGCTTTCGTGTTATTGTAGAATATGTCTCCATATCCTGATAATGCATCTACTCCTTCTTGTATTCTTGCTCCTCCTGAGTCATTGATTCCTACGATTGGTGCTCCCATTTTTATTGCCATTTCCTGAACTTTTGTTATTTTTGCTGCATGCATTTCTCCTAATGATCCGCCTAATACTGTAAAGTCTTGTGCATATGCAAATACTAATCGTCCATCTACTGTACCGTATCCTGATACTACTCCTTCGCCTGGTGCTTTCGTTTTATCCATTCCAAAATTAGTTGACCTATGCTCTATAAATGCATCTATTTCGATAAAGCTTCCTTCATCGAATAATAGGTTTATTCTTTCTCTTGCTGTTAGTTTTCCTTGGGCATGCTGCTTTTCTATTTTGGCTTTCCCGCCACCTTCGTGTATCTTTTCTTTCATAGAGCGTAATTGTTCTATTTTACTGTTAGCCATAAGTGACCCTCCTTTGTTTTCACTAGTCTCTTTGACAAAGTTCAATTAACACACCATATGTACTTTTGGGGTGTAAAAACGCTATTTTAGCTCCACCAGCACCATATCGCGGCTTTTCATCTATTAATCTAATTCCTTTGCTTCTCATCTCGTTAAGAGCTTCTTCTATGTTATCTACTCTATACGCAATATGTTGTATTCCTTCACCCTTTTTCTCAATATATTTTGCTATAGGGCCTTCTTTATCAGTTGATTCTAATAGTTCAATTTCAGTATCTCCTATAGGAAGAAATGCTACCTTTACTTTTTGTTCTTCAACTACTTCTATTCCATGCAAATTTAACCCCATTACTTCTTGATAGAACTTTAATGCATCCTCAAGGTTACTGACTGCTACTCCAATATGATCCACTTTTTTAACCATAATACTCCTCCTCTTGATTTTTCAAAAACATTCATATACCACTACAAGCTATATATTTTTATTGATTAAATTAATCAATTGTTCACAAGCACTATATGGGTCAACATTCCTTAGTGCTACATCTTTTGAAATTGCATCTAAAGTATCTCCCGCATCAGCTTTATTAAGTATCATTCTCATGATTTCAATCTCTACTAGTTTTATTATTTCCATCCTAGCGTTCTTTTCTCTTCTCTCTTGAAGCTTTCCAGCTGATTCCATGTCTTCCATGTGTTTTAGTATTTCATCCAATAAAATATCTACGTCTTTGTTCTTGCTTGCTATTACTTGCACTACTGGTGGTCTATACTCTTTGTTTTGACTTAAATCAAGCATGGCTTTAACCTCGGCCGCAGTTCTTCCAGCACCATCTAGGTCACTTTTATTTATAGCAAATATATCTCCAATTTCCATTACTCCTGCCTTTATAGCTTGTATATCATCGCCTAATCCGGGAACCATAACCATAACAACTGTATCAGCAGTTTTAACGATATCAACCTCTGATTGACCAACGCCAACTGTCTCTACAAATATATAATCCGCACCATAAACATCCAATATCTTTATAGCACTTTGAGTAGCCTTAGACAATCCTCCAAGATACCCTCTTGTTCCCATACTTCTTATGAATACGCCAGGATCAGTAGCTAAATCTTGCATTCTTATCCTATCTCCTAATATAGCACCACCTGTAAAAGGACTTGTAGGATCAACAGCTATTATGGCAACTTTTTTGTCTCTTTTTCTAAGTTCTTTCGCTAGCTTATCAGTTAACGTACTTTTGCCTCCCCCTGGAGGACCTGTTATACCTATTACATGTGCCTTACCTGTGTATTTATATATCTCTTTTATTATTTTAGCTGACTGTATTTCGTCATTTTCGACTATAGAGATAAGGCGAGCACAAGCTCTCTTATCTCCATTTAACAGCCTTCTGGTAAGTTCCAAATCAAACACCACCTAATATTGCAATCATTATTTTCTCTTTACGTTGTCTCTTATATAATCAATAGTTACTGATGTTGGGGTCCCAGGAGTAAATATCTCTGCTATCCCTGCAGCCTTAAGGCCAGGAATATCATCATCTGGAATTACTCCTCCTCCTATAATTAATACATCATCAGCACCTTCTGCTTTCATTAGTTGAACAACCTTTGGAAAAAGGTGATTATGAGCACCTGATAATATACTCATAGCTACTACATCAACATCTTCCTGTATAGCAGCAGCCACTATTTGTTCTGGTGTTTGCCTTAATCCTGTATATATAACTTCCATCCCTGCTTCTCTTAAAGCTCTTGCAATAACTTTTGCACCTCTATCATGTCCATCAAGTCCAGGTTTTGCAATTAAAACTCTTATTAGTCTATCCAATTGGATTTCCTCCTTCTATACTTCAATAATATTAAGTGTATTTTAATTGACTATATTATTACTGATTGTTGATACTCGCCAAATACCTCTCTCATAACACCACAGATTTCGCCTAAAGTACCATAAGCTTTAACAGCCTCTAAAATATAAGGCATTACATTTTCATCGCCTTCGCAAGCTTTTCTTAATTCTTCAAGCTTATGTTGTACTAGATCGTTATCTCTTCTTTCTTTTAGCTCAGAAAGCTTTTTCTTTTGAAGCTCCCCAACTGCTGGGTCAACTTTAAGCAAACCTTTTGGTGCTTCTTCTTCGATTTGATATTTATTCATACCAACAACTATTCTTTTACCTGTCTCGATTTCTTTTTGATAATAGTATGCAGAATCCATGATTTCATGTTGAATATATCCTACTTCAATTGCTTTTGGAGCTCCACCAAGATCATCAATCTTATTGATATACTCCATAGCCTTATCTTCAATTTCTTTAGTTTTAGCTTCTATATAATATGAGCCTGCTAATGGGTCAACAGTATCAGTTACACCGCTTTCATGTGCAACTATTTGCTGTGTTCTAAGAGCTATTCTAACTGAATCCTCTGTTGGCAATGCTAACGCCTCATCTCTTGAATTAGTATGAAGCGATTGCGTACCACCTAGAACTGCAGCAAGTGTTTGTATTGCTACACGAACTATATTATTATCTGGCTGCTGTGCTGTAAGTGTTGATCCGCCAGTTTGTGTATGGAATTTGAGTGCCATTGATTTAGGGTCTTTTGCTCCATATCTTTCTTTCATTATTTTAGCCCATAATCTTCTAGCTGCTCTAAACTTTGAAACTTCTTCTAACAAGTCATTATGTGAATTAAAGAAGAATGAAAGTCTAGGTGCAAATGTATCTACATCAAGTCCTGCCTTAATTGCAGCGTCAACGTATGCAATTCCGTCTGCAAGAGTGAATCCTACTTCTTGAGCTGCGGTTGAGCCAGCTTCTCTTATATGGTATCCTGATATACTTATCGTATTCCATTTTGGCACATGCTTTGAACAGTACTCAAAAATATTAGTTATAAGTCTCATTGAAGGCTCTACTGGAAATATATAAGTTCCACGAGCTATATATTCTTTTAAAATATCATTTTGTATTGTTCCTCTTAGTTTATCTGAAGACACTTCCTGTTTTTCAGCCACGGCAATATACATGGCTAGTAAAACTGCTGCAGGAGCATTTATAGTCATAGAAGTACTTACTTTATCTAAAGGAATTCCGTCAAAAAGAATCTCCATATCTTCAAGAGAATCTATAGCAACTCCAACTTTTCCAACTTCACCTTCAGCTAGTGGATGATCTGAATCGTATCCTATCTGAGTTGGTAGATCCATAGCTACAGATAATCCTGTAGATCCCTGCTCTACCAAGTATTTATATCTTTTATTTGACTCTTCAGCTGTAGCAAATCCTGCATACATTCTCATTGTCCATAGCCTACCTCTATACATTGTAGGCTGAACCCCTCTTGTATAAGGATATTGACCTGGATATCCAAGTTCATTGTCATAGTCTAAGTACTCAATATCTTCTGGGCTATAAAGTCTTTTAACCACTTCACCAGAACCAGTTGTAAATTCTTCTTTTCTTTCTGGTGCTTTTGAAAGAGTTTTTTGAAGCTTAGTTTCTTCCCACTTTGCTTTGGACTCTTTGTACTTGCTTAACTTTTCATTATCAAACATTTTAAGCCTCCTTGTCTATAATAGACTATTTTTAAGTGTAACAATTTACTATATTTTGATTTTATTTTTGTTAACTTTTATCATTGTAAAAACATTTTTTCTACTCATTTATAGACTATTATACTAAGATATTTTTTGCAATAATTATTTCAATTTTTTTATGGGTTTGAAATAATTATTGCATATCCTTGTTTAGTTTATTCGGCACTAAGGAACTTATTCCTCTCAAATGTTTGATATAATATTTTAAATTTTTTTAATATTTGGTTATTGAATGATAATTTTACTTAATTAATTGGGGCTATATACAAAGATATAGCCCTAAGTTTACATTCGATATTTAGATTTTAAAGTTCATATATTTATATAGCAATCATCTTGCCTGTGGAAGTACTTTATTCAATACTATTCCTATTATAGCTGCTAACGCCATACCTTCTAAAACTAGGTTTGCTCCACCAATATTAATTGGAAGCGCTGCTCCGCCAAGACCTAATACTAATATTACTGCAGAAATTATAAGATTTCTTGACTGAGTAAAATCTACTTTATTTTCAATCAGTGTTCTAGCTCCAATTGAAGCTATCATTCCAAACAGTACTATTGATATTCCACCAACAACTGATGTAGGGATTGAGCTAATTACTGCTGCAAGCTTTGGTACTCCACCTAGTATTATGGCAAACACAGCTGCAATTCTCATTATCATTGGATCCCATACTCTAGTTATAGCTAGAGCTCCTGTATTTTCTGAATAAGTTGTTGTAGCAGGTCCACCTACCATCGCAGACAATGGTATACAGATTGCATCTCCCAACATAGTTCTATGAAGACCTGGATCTTTAAGAAAATCATCTTCCACTGTAGCACCTATTGCTATTATGTCTCCAATGTGTTCAACTACTGTTGCGAGAGCTATTGGCGCAACCATCATTATGCTTGTTAAACTAAATTTAGCCATTTCAAAGTTTGGAACTCCAAACCAAGATGCTTGTCCTACCGCAGAGAAGTCAACATTTCCTGTCAAAACTGCCACTATGTATCCAGCAGCAAGGCCTACTATTACAGGTACAATCTGTAAAAATCCTTTACCAAATATGGATACTATTATAACAGCTGTAAGGCTCACTACAGCTAGAGACCAATTCCCTGATGCCATTCCTACCGCAGTAGGTGCTAGCTTAAGTCCTATAACTAAAATCATAGGTCCAGTTACTACTGGAGGGAAAAAGCTTACAACCTTTTCTACACCAAAGACATATATAAGTCCAGCCATTATAAGGTATATACCCCCGGCTACAACTACACCGCCTCTAGCATATGCAAGTCCATCTGTTCCACCTTGCTTAGTTATCATTTCTGCAACTGCTATCATTGGAGCAATATATGCAAATGATGAACCTAGAAAAACTGGCACCCTTTTCTTTGTTATCATATGACTTAAAAGAGTACAAACCCCTGCCATAAATAATGTAACAGATACATCTAGTCCAGTAATTATTGGTACCAATACAGTTGCACCAAACATTGTAAACGTATGCTGTAATCCAAGAATAAGTCTTTTAGGTACAGATAGCTTACTCGCGTCACGAATAGGTTCTTGAAGCCTAACAGTCGTTTCCATTCTTTAAAATTCCTCCTTCTACCTTTGTTTTTGTAACAAAATCAACTTTAGTTATTCGACGTGAAGATTTCGTCTTAAGTATTCCTTTTTAGATACATATTCTTTCTTACAATCTACTTCTGTTGATTCTTCTCCTTTATCGCATTAAGGACTCTTTCTGGGGTTAATGGTATTTGATGCATTCTTACTCCTACTGCATTGTGAAGGGCTATGGCTATTGCTGGGGCTGATGGTAT
>NZ_JBNPXI010000041.1:0-19181 GCF_050433385.1 Brassicibacter mesophilus | reverse complement strand
ATCATTAATTTTGCGGTTAATAATAGGTTACAATATTATGCTGGAGTTTTTCATTCGCAATTTTTACCTGCAACAAAACTAGCACAACGAGTTAACTTAGATAAATCAAAAAATAGTTTTAATCTATCCTCGTTAGATAATGCTATCTCACCATCCACACCTGCCGTTATTTTTCCTTTATTTATTTGTGTAACCCTTTTTATGGATGCCAGTAACATTGCCTTACTTCTTATTAAGAGTCTTTGCAGATTTCTTACTTGACGCTTATCACCAAGACATTCGGCACGGTATATCCGCTGTTGCAATTTTTCTACATACCTATTAATCTGAGACCAATCAATTAGTTCCCATTGGGTATCGGGAGATAATGTGGACTTCCTATAGTTTGAAGTTTTTCGCATCTGTTACCTCACTTTTGAGATCTTGCTTTTCGTTTTATTCCGTGTTGATTACCAGTTGGAAGTCAGCACCCTTTCAGGTATGTAAGTTTACATTATTCGCCCAGTTATTTCTTATTTCTGGGGGTTTGCACCCTAGCGACCTCTGCTTTTTCCAACGCTCCGTTATCCTCTAGAGAATTGTATCTTCCTTGCGTTCGACCTACCAAAAATGGACTCCATAGGACTTACCAAGTTCAACTTCTGTTAGTTTCGGATGGGTTAGGTTTCTTCAATACACCGGCAGATATGTAGGTAGTAACACACGCACATAGGAAGTTGCGCTTTCCAATCTGCAATACAGCGGCAATCATATCCCAACCGCTGCTGTCTATTACGATGCTTAATCAGAAACCATACCACCCTTTCCCTTACCCCTGTTTGCCATGGATACTAGGCAGCCAGTTGGGCTTTTCCTCATGCAACCCACCCCCAGGTTACCCCGAACGCAGTTTTGGATGGGAATATCCCTACTACTAAGACATCAGACTGTAGTCTGAACTAATCTTTCAAGAAGAAGCCGCTTCTTGTCGCACTCCCATTATAAACATAATATACATATACTATGTAACCGTAAACCTTAAAAATAGTGTTCTTTGTTTATTAAGTAACACTATTGCTAAATAATTTAAACAACTAAATTTTTGCAGTCCCTTTCATTCTTCTCATTAGAAATAAGCTTTTGATCTTTATTTCTATTATTATTCATTACTATTATATCGAAGTAATTTTGAAAAGTTTGTAAATTGTTGTCGGAATTTATAAAGGTTTTGTTTTTTATTGACAGATGATTGAACTTAATATGAAAGAAATGAATAGATACAAACAAACTAATATATTAGATGAATTTTTTCATAGTTATACATACTTACATTCTTGGTAGAACTGATTATAAACTCCGATTACTACTGCTGCTTTACATAAAACAGATGGGTATAATGATGATCTTCCTCAGGAAGCTAGGAAAGAGATTTAGAAGAATTATTTAAGGTAGGGATTATAGAAATCCCCTCCTCATCCTCAAAGCATTTTATCATTCAAAAAATAGAGTATCTTATATTTCAACTCCTTTATAGTTGTTGACGTATCCTCTGCCAGATTTCCGAAATAGCATATCTACACATTCTGTCAGATAAACAAATCTTATTCTTAGCTTCTAGTACTTTCAAGTTACACATGGCTGGATAAATAATCATTTCTCTTTTACCATTTCTAGTTTTTAAATAGAACTTACCATTGTTTTTATAAATAATGTTATAATACCCTTGCATTTCTGCTATTCTAATAATTTGATCAAAATACTTTTTTTGCTCCTCTTTTTTAACTGAAACCCTTAACCTCCCACCTCTAATAAATTCTAAGAAGTCACTTCCTAAGAATCTATCTAAATTACTCTTCTGCCTCTGATTCCAGAAGTGCTGTAGACAATTCGGACAAGAGGCTGAGCAATTACAACCTTCAAATATTTCTTTCATTTTATTCAAAACAGAATCTATAAGTTTTGAAACTCTTCCTGCGTATCCTGCTCCAGAACTTAAGCTATCATAAAGGTAAACATCAGCATACGTGCTGTTCCCAACGGTTCTTATACGAAACCCACTTTTCATGTCACTAAATTCAACATCTAGTTCTCTACTGGCAGCCAAAGCCAATCCCTCAGTGAAAGTAGTAAGCGCAGGTATTAGCCAAACTGAAAATGGGGCTTCTAAGTCCAATTTACTTTCATCTAACTTCAGTTCTAATACCATCATATCAGTATTAAACTCATATCCTAGATAGACGTTTGAATAATCATGCCTACACTTCATTGAGTCATCTTTCATATACGGAATCTTATATGGTCTCTTTCTATTTTTTCTATCGGTAGGATTACCAATGTTAGGCTCAATAGCCCCACATTCTTTACACAGTTCAAAACCTTCTTCCTCAGGCCCCTTATTTATAATAACAAGTTTCTGATTATCCCTATTCTCCATCCTGATATATCCAACAATCCCTACTTCTTTCATTTCACCACCAGATGGCATGGATGAATAAGATGGTTGACTTGCATAAGACATCTCTTGATCCTCATGAGTTTCAGGAATGTTTCTTCCTTCTCTTGCAGCAAATCCCCATGGTTTAATCATAGTATGTGATTCTAAGGTATTACTACACAGTGGACACTTCCCATATGTTTCGTTAACACCAAACCATCCACAAAACGGATTAGTACAGCAAGTAACGTTTTTGTTATATTCATCCAATCCAAGCCACGCCTCAGCTGCATTAAATTTTTTATCCTTTTGAAATTTTGTATAATAATCAAATAGTCCACCAGATATATACGTCTGCTTATTTACAACAAGCGAACGACCCGGTGCATATTCACTTAATGCAATATCAATACTTCTTTCAGGACTCTCTTTTACCACCCCATTTAAATCTTCAATCCAAAAATGAACTATATTTCTTGGAAAACTATAATTTGGTAATACCCCTTCTGAAAACAATACATCCATCAATCTATACAAATAAGATCGTGAGTCATCTAATTTCACTGGTGGAGTGTACATAAAAGGAGCTTTTTCGACCTTTGCAGCAATACTCCCAATCTTATCATCTAGTTCCTTAACATAAGACTTCCAATTGAAATCATTTACAGGAATTAGAATATTCTCTCTTTTTCTTATTGATGATATATTCTCTTTAGCCCAATCTATGAATGACAAGTAATTTAAATTTTCCCCAGCATCAAAGAAGTTGATAGTATTGATATCATCCAATCCCATATTCCCTGTTCTTAAGTATTCTTGTAGCAAAATCAGATTAATATGTCGTTTCACTAATTTCATATTCGTTGCATCAATCCATGGTATTCTTGGTATCCCAGATATTATTTCACTTGGATGTTTGAAATACCAGGCATCATGTGGTCCATTTTCTGTATAAGTAACAATAGAAGAAACAGCTGCACCAGCACGCCCGGCACGCCCTGCTCTTTGCTGGTAGTTTTCACGCATAGGTGGAACATTACGCAACCCAACACTTGTTAAAGAACCTATATCAATACCAACCTCCATTGTAGTGGTACAACTTAACACATCTATAGGTTCTTCATCTTCTTCAAGTGTAATGTTTCTAAATGCAAGCTCATGCTTTTCAGTGGTTACCCATACATTTTTTTTTGCATCCTTGTATGACAATTGTGCTGTATGCTCCTCTGTAGTAATATTTCTGATTTTCTCTCCAGTAATTGCATTTAGAACCGGCAGTCTCCATAATGAATATCGCTTTAGATGTTCCTCATCTATTAGATGTACATGATCATTACTTCCACAATAAATACAATGCCCCCATAAAGTATAGGTAGAAACACCTGCACATCGGTGACACTTATACCATTTTGAATTTTCAGCGGTCTTTAATTCCAACCTTGATCCAAATATAAATTTTCTGTTATGATTTCTTTCAGATGACTGTAATCTCTCTGTCATAAAATCAAATTTATCAAGAAGAATTTGTACTTTATCATCAGTTACGCCATGATATCTTAGTATTTCATTCATAAACTGTGGAAATTTGGCTACTTCATCAACTCCAAATCCTCTACGATCATATGCCAAAATACTATTTCTGACATCATCACCTATCTCAGGAAAAATAGCAATTTTTCTGACCAACAAATATTGAATCCAAGTATTATAAATTGCTCTTATATCTTCTTCACTTATCCCCGTAAGAATTTCAACTTTTTCTAATATTTGAAATTCCAATCTTTCTCCTGCATCACCTGACTCAGCCAACACTACTTGTCCAAGTCCAAGATTATTAAACGAACGGTAACTATCACTTATATTTTTTAGCAGTAGCTGGTAAAACATTTGTGGTGGACTACCTATATCTTCACGCATATATTTAAACTTAACACGCGAACTAGAAGCATAGAACTCCTCATATTTCTTTAAATGGTTCTTAAATATATCCTTTTCTTCCCCATAGAAAAAATTCAACTTATTATCGTATACAACTTTCAAAAATGCATAATATAACAAATCAAGCGTATTATCACTGCCTCGACTATTTTCTAATAATTTTTGAGCTATAAAGATAGCTTGTCTACCTGCATCACCATCTGATGAAATTGTCATATCTCTTGCTAACGTTGCCGCTCTTTGCCTACTATCTGAGAAAAGCAAAACTTTTTTGCCCTCATTATTCAGGTTCATATCCTTACTTACCTGAGACTCAAACTGTGCTTTAACAATATTGGCAAAAGGTTCATTCCCCCTAGTAACAAAGGGGGTAATCCTATTGTAGTCTTTACCACAATTCGGGCAAGTTGCAAATGAATATGCTTCATTCTCTTTACTAAAATCATCTGAAATTAGAACCTTTAAATACCCCTCTTCTCCTGCATGAGATTCTTCTCTAAAAAGCAACCCAGTCTTTGAATCTAAATAGCCAACTACAGATTTTTCTTTAGTTTTACCGCTCTTCTTATTAAGCTTAAAAAGATCAGTTCTATTTTCCGGCATAATCCACAAATGCATTTCGTGTGTTGCTTTAATAATTTGATTATGCCTTGGCCATAAGAAATCAAATGGCTCTACATTACACATTTCATCATCTATAAATACTCGAACATATAATGTTCCACATTTTCTATCCATCATTAGTTCAAACATTCTTCCTCCACAATGTGGACAAGTTTCAATATTCTTATCTGTAATATATCCAAGCTTAATACCCATTCCTTCGTGACTATGGGTACAATTAGGATTTACACAAGTAAAAAGTCCCTGTAGCCCCTTAAATAACATATGCACTTTTGAACCAAGCAAGACCTTTCCAGCTTTAGTTTTTGCCATTGTCCCCAATTGCATAAGAATTTCTAATGCCTGTTCTGAAGTAGAGACAGGTACATCTTCTTCAAATATTTCCTTCGCTATTGCTGAAAATGCTTTTCCTTTTTCACTACATACATGTATTAACTGACGCATTAAGCTATCTTTCGCTAATTTTTCAAATAACCAATGTCCTACTTTATCTGCTTCTATAGGCACTTTTGACCACTTATACATCTCTACTAATTTATTATACTCACTTAATTGTTGTTCAAATTCTCCTTGTAAACTACTCAATGACAAACTTGCATAAAAACTAGCTTGCTCCATAGTGCCCAATTTATAGTTATCAATTTTCTCTGTTTCTTCTCTAATTATCTTGAAAGAATCATGGTCAGGATCCTTTCCAGTCAAACCGCATGCAAATTTTTGTAACTCACTATTCTTATCAGCAGGTACACTGGCACTTGTTAAAATACACTTCACTTTAGAACTATTTATACCTAGTTTATCCATTAATCGACGAATAAGGAGTGATACTTCTCCCCCAGCTGCCCCTCTATACATATGCGCTTCGTCAATTATTAATAACAGTTTGTTATCTTCTGCCGCATTAATCCACTGTATTGTTTTATTCCAGAAATTATCCTCTATGGGTCTCATTAGCATGTACTCCAACATGCTATAGTTCGTAATTAATATATCTGGACATATCTTCTGCATCTCACCACGAGTATATAATTCCGCATCTTCAGAATCTGTTATTTGTAATCCTTTTGATAGGTTTTTATAGAATTTTTCTAAGTTTTTTGAAGGTATACGTCCTATCTCTTTAAGTTCATCATGTGCATTTGACTCTATGTAGTTTTTACGAATTAAGCTCGCTAAGTTCTTGTTTTTCTTTTCATCATCCTGTCCTGCATATGGTGTTCTACCTGTATACATACCAAATCTTACTCTTCTTCTTTTTCCTTTTCCACATAGTATTTTGTGAAATACATCATCTTTCCGACCGATAATATTTCTCATTCTTCCTAACTGATCGGAAACCAGTGCATTCATAGGATAAAGAACCAACGCTCTGATTCCTTCCTGTTTCCATGACTTTTCATTATGATATGATTCATATATCAAATCCGTAAGAATTGGCCATAAAAAACATTCCGTTTTACCAGAACCAGTACCTGTTGTAACCATTATGTTTTTACCCTCATAATAATTTTCAATGGCATTAACCTGGTGCTGAAATGGAGTTTTGAAAACTCCTAATCCAGAATCAATCAAACTTTTTAATATATCTTTTCTTTCTACATCTAGCTTAGCATTTACAAAACCATTACTTAGCATTTTATAATTTTTTGTAACTTCTATATACGGTTCCTGATAAAGAACTTCTTTTTCTAATAGCAGTTCATCAGCAGCATCCATCAGCAAATCATTTTCTGCTAAATACTGTGCTTTTATATAATCTATCAATTTCTTTTTTAAACTATCATGTGTTTTTCTTATGCCTATTTCTCTCATAGGTACTCCTCCCCTTATTTGCTAGCCAACCAGTTTTATTCCTAACTTATTAATCTGTTTTTCTACAACCTCCCACAAAAAATTAGGAATAATTCTTAAGTATTTATTATTAAATGTCATGTATGGCCACGAACAACATGTTATTATTCTATCTTCATAGGTAGGAAACCCTCCCCTACACCTTAATATATAATAATCCTCTTTCTTTCTCACCTTAAATTCAGCGGGAGTTCCATTTTCATAATTTAAAGCGTAAAGTATTCTATAAATCTCTTTTTGCTCAATATACCAAGGGTCTAACTCTGCTATATGCAATTTACCTTTGTTGTTCTTTACTAAAATATATCCTCCATTGTATTCATTAGCTAATCTTATAATACTAATACCTTGTGGGATCTCATTAAGCCCAATCGGTTTCCAACACTTTGAGTAAGCATCTTTAGAGCCTAGTTTGAAAATCAGATAATTGCCATTAAGGTCAGATTCTTTCCAATCAAATTCCTTATCCATTATCTTACAATAATCTTTACCAGCAACATTGATGATTTTTCTATCAGTCATGTAATCTTCTAGATTGTCATCTTTCTTCCACTGAGCTACTCCAACAGAATATACATTATTTTCATTTAAGACATTTCCTCTAATTAAGTATAAATTATCAGTATATTTATAGAATGAGGTCTGTACGGTGGTAATTCTTCTAGATAAAATTTGTACCAAATTGTAAGTATACACAACCTCCTTGATAATCTGACTTGCCAAAGCTCGTGCACGTCCTTCATAGCCAGAAGTCGAAGTACTATCTATCCAATCGTGATTGATATCGAAACACAGTAAATATGCTTCTAGCACTTTAGACAGATGAGTTTCAATGTACATAATATCTGTGTTAATAAAACTATCACTTAATTTACTATCAGCATATGAACGCCCATATACCAAAGTCTTAGCCCAAGCCGCCCCAGCTGAATAAATTAAGCGTTGATTATATTCACACTCAGATTCATCCGTAAATTGATTTATCTTTAAGTCTCTAGCTAGTGTTTTAATTAATTTATCCTTCATTTTACCTTACCACACATTCAATCAGTTTCTGAGAATACCTATCCTCATTACCTTGGATTAGGTCTACTAGTTTCTCATACTGCTCTTCATCAATAATCCATTTCAACTCTGTCTCAATTAATTTGTATAATGCATCATCTTCAGAATTATTCTTTTCCTCTTCTAGAAGTTCACACAATACATTCCCTCTTGTCACTACATATGAATTGCTCATTCCGATATGCTCTAATATCTTCCTTGACATTTTATGCCCCGGTTCTTTCCATGTATATATACGTTCTTTAAATAGTTTGTCAGCATCAGAATACACTAAGCTATGTTTTTTAACATTCACTCTCTTAGTTGAAACAATAAGTTGAATATAATTATAAAAATGCTTTTGTAAGTATCTTAAGTCTTCTTTGCTCTCTGCTGTAAAAACTACTATTTTCCCATTATCATTCCTTAAAATAGGTAATAGAATATTCTCATTCATTGTTCCAAAAGCGTCTTCCACTATAACTGAATCAGTTTGTGCATCAGAAATCGCACCTGCTAACTCATTTATACTATTAAATCCAACCGGAATGCTTATAATTTCAGACTTTTCTCCATAGCGCGCTGCCGTAAGTGAAAGTGCAAGCTGTCTGGCACCAAATCCACAGATCAACGGGCACAATCCTGCTCCAATAGCCGCATTAAATGAACCATACATTGTTCCAGCCGGCATTTTATCTCCTGCATTAGAAAGATTAATTTCTACAACATCTATGTAATCCTCATAATCGGTAGATTCTTCAAGTTCTTTAACTTTGCAACCTTTCTGTATATAAAGGGCACCAGATTTCGGTGTACTTTCACTTGCAGCAGCAATTTGAATACTGCTCTCGTACCCTCTTTGATAGAGAAGTGATTCTATTTTATGCTCAATGACTTTTTGGTCTATCTTAGCAAAATAATCTTTAATATACCCTTCCCACTCTCCAACTTTGCTTTTAAGCTGTTCTTTTTTTGTCTCTAACTCTTTCAACAACTCCTTCTGCCCTGCAACTATACTTTCTAATTCTATATTTTCTTTTACCTTTTCTTCATTTTCTTCTTGCCAAGCATTCTGTACTTGGACGTATATATCTCTAGTTTTCGCCTGAAGTTTTATTGTGATATCATCCAAGTTTAATTGTGTTTTTTCTAATTCCCTTCTTAAATCTTTTATTTCATCCTCTTTACTTGTGACAATACTTTTCTGTTGTATCAACTCATCATGTACATTTTCATTCTCTTTCTTTAACAATACAATTGTCTTTTCTTTTGAGTTAATATCAGCATTTAGGTATTCGACTTCTAACTCAAGTTCCATTATCTTACTTTTTAGCTTATCCTTTTGAGTTGCCATTTTCTTCTGCCACTCGTCTTCTTTTTTCTTCATTTCTTCTTCCTGAATATCTAGTATCTCTTTTCGTATACTTTCAATTTTTTGTATCAAATTCCACTCTTTCCTTATATTATCTTTCATATCAAGGGTAATATCTACACCAGACATTTTTAATTGCAAGAAAAACAACTCTAAATCTAATGACGAATTTGGAGATTTAATTATATGAATAAATAACTTCTTATAATTGTCAATTGAAAAATTCTTTACATCTTCCATCTGAATTTCTTTCCCCATACATTCATGTATGATTGACTCAAAGACCCTTTTCATTCTCCTTGCCGTCATCGCAAAAAACTTTTGATAATTTATATCACCTTTTTTATAAAGTTTTAAAGCAATTTCAGGTAAATTTTTCTGTACTAAAACTGACTTCTTATCCATTCTCCCTAGCTTGGGCCTATATTGAAAATAATGTTTTTCATTACGTTTTATTGGCTCCAGCATCTCATTTAAATCTGTATTTCTACATAAGATTTCAATATCTTCATCTGTCAAATCATTAAGTATTTTCAAATCTATCCTACCCATTTTTCAGTACCTCCTTTATAGAATACAAGTATTTTGCAGCTGCTAATGGTATTTCTTGCTTTTGTATCCACGGCAACATAATCCTATACAATTCTCGCGAATTCTGTCGTGCATACTCAAAAACTTGTAAAATTTCATTAGGAATCGGAACAGTTATTGAATTACAACAATATAAATGTTCAACTATTGTATTAATATGTATTTTACTATCCTTATTTTCTCTCTTCTTAATCGTTTTAGATTCTAACCAGATTTTCCCGAAACCTCCGATATCTATAACTAATACTCTATTTCGTTGTAGATTCTGTACTATTCTTTTTGAAGACATTTCAACATAATTTTTATTCAAGATACAAATGTTTAGCTTGATATCTGTTTCGAAGAAAATCTTTTTTGCTTTAAATATTTCAGCCTCATCAACTGCTAGTAGCTTTAATGGGTTCTCGTCCGTTTTACACATTATATCGGGTTTATATACCTTTTTATTATCAAAATTATTTCTGGTCTGAGTTAGCATGAACCTTATCTCGTTTGACAAACTGTTAAATTTGTAATCTGACAGCAATAAAGTTTTATTGTTTGTTCTTATTTCGAATATATTGTTATTTTCATCAATATTTGTTATGCCGTATTCGCTAACATTAAATATACGTTGACCAGATCGTTTACCATGAAATAAAAATGCATTATTCGAGTGTCGCGGATATATTAGCTCTTTGCCCTCAATAATAGCTGGCGGCCACATAGGTATTATCTCATCACTATTTTCAATTAATTGATATCCTTTATTTTGAATATATGCAATTGCTTCATCTGTTACGCTGTTAACAGTCATTGCATGTATGGCATACTCACGGTTATCATACCAATCTTTAATACTAAGGAATCCCTTTCTTGCAAAGGAAATTCCTTTTACCGAAGAAACAAGATTATTCCTTTTTACAATAAGATACTCTTTTCCAACCACAATATTGGAATGTAATGCTACTCTAAAGCCTCCATCATAGTAAGAATGAAATATATCCTTTTCGCAATCCAATCCTCGAATGCCCCATTCCCATTTCTGTTGAACTTCCGGTATTGAATATTTTACTTTTTTACATTTGACCTTTATCCAGTCAACTATTGTTTTCACTCTGTAAAACCTTATATTACTTGCAGAGTATTCTTCTTTTGCTCCATCTTCACTAATAACTACTTTTGCCCCCCACTCTTCCAACTTCTTCATACTGGATTGATTTAAGGGAGGGAAGTATGCATTTAATTGATATTTCCCTTCTCTAAAAACACATAAATGCAGTGGTAATCCACCGTTAGTTATATATACTTTATCAACTGCCCCATCAATCCTTTTATAATTTACAACTCCTTTATATCCTGGACAGATTCTCTGTAGAGGTGTCCTGTTTTTAATCGGTTTATGAGCATAATAATTTCCATTACGATCCCGTACCATAATTTCTTCCAAACAATAAGGGCAAGCATATGTGCGCCCATGAACAGCTTTCTCAGGATAAACTTTTCTTCCATATCCGTCTATGCCATATTCAATTGATGCCATATTCTTCTCTTCTTTCTCTACAATTTATTTTTTATGTCTTTTTTTGATTAGCATATAATTAGAACACTTCAAACCAAAAATAATTAACTTATTCAAAATTTGTGCTGCTATTTGTTTGGTTTTACTTACACTACTAAATAAACATTTGTTGAAGTAAGCCTTTTTTCCATTGGTTTAGGAGTTCAAGTTTTATTATTTTTGTATCCACTACATAGAAATAAGCGGCTATTTTGTCTTGTTCTTTTTTATGTATATATACTAATTTTATCATCGAACAAACTGCAGGGATGATTGTACTGATTTATGTAAATATTTGTCTCTATTTTTTATATCTAACTTCCTATTATTGATAATAAATGCTATTATATACATCACCCTTTTGTAAAGAAATCAACTACTTAATTTTATATTCAATACGACATCATATTGCACCTTTGAAAATCGTTCGTCATTTTTGTACATATATCGACATCACAAGTTATTTACTTTTATTATTTAGAAGTAAAACTTCATTTTCTATATTTATTGCTTCTTTCTTCAGTTGTCGCAAGCAATTTTATTTGAAGAAACATTGGTAAATAATTTACCTAAACTTCATATAATAAATTACCAAAAAGTCCTTTAAACGAAGGTTTTTCGGACTCCTTTTAAAAGCATTAGAAACATATAAAAAAAGATGAAAAACAATCCTAGAACTTATCCTAAAAATATAGTCTTAAAACTTGACTTTCCAGCTGAGTTATAGGACAATTTTATTATATCGAAATGATCTGGAGGTAATTTTTATGAAAATAGGATATGCTAGAGTTTCAACTAGAGAACAAAATCTAGATCTGCAAATAGATGCTCTTAAAAGTTCAGGATGCGAGAAAATTTTTACTGATAAAGTATCAGGAGCAAAAGAAGAAAGACCTGGACTAAAACAAGCTCTTGAATATGCAAGAAAAGGAGATATTATTGTTGTATGGAAATTAGATCGAGCTGGAAGATCATTGAAGCATCTCATCGAAATTGTAAATGAATTAAATGGAAAAGAAATTGGATTTATAAGCCTTAAAGAAAATTTAGATACAACTAGCTCAACAGGGAAATTAATGTTTCATATTTTTGCTTCTTTAGCAGAATTTGAAAGAGATATCATTAGAGAAAGAACCTTAGCTGGACTTTCATCCGCAAGAGCCAGGGGAAGAGTTGGTGGCAGACCACCTGTAATGGATACAAATAAAATTGCTATGGCCAAGTCCATGATGGCTGACAAAAGCATCTCTGTTAAAGATATATGCAAAGCTTTGAGTGTGTCAAAATCAACTTTATACAAATACTTAAATGAAGATAAAAAGCTTAGAACTATCGAATGATGGATGCAATAGTTCTAAGCTTTTTTGATTGCTTTACAAAATTATACATAGACACAAAACTTAAGAAAAAATTGCTAAAATTTGTATACATTTCCCTTGCTTGGTTGGTAGAATAAAGAAAAATAAAAGAGGAGATAATTGTGATTATAGCTAAACTGGGGAAAGATAGCATAAAAAGAAGTGAAATCCCTGAAAATCGATGCGTATTTAAAGTTGATGGTAAGGAATATTACATAGGAGGCGGAAAGTATGACTATGACTATGCACCTCATCAATTAAAACCTAATTTAGAATATTTAGTTGCTATTGAAGTAGAGTTAAAAGAAGACATTATTCATATTACAGAAGATTTTTATTTTTTAGCATTTGATGAAGAATACAATTTAGTTCATAAGGTTAAGGATCATGATATTGCAATAGATGTTCCGTATATACCTCTTTTTAGGGAAATTATTCTATGGAAGTTATTGGTTTAAATGGATTTCTGTAGTGTTGAAGGAAGAAAAGTTGCATATTCTAATTATAATCATAGCTACGATTATAGATTAAACAATATCCCAGAAAAGCTTACTGCTCCTAATAAAGAATATGATGATAATTTCACATATGCATCTAAAAATCCAAAAAGCTATGAAATAGAATATGTCTTTTTAGAAAATGTTGTTGGTAGTAAACATGGAAGATATGAAGGAAGAACTTGGTTTGAAATGTTTATTTATTTAAAGAAAACTAGAAATATAATAAATTTGCTAATGAAGCCTGATTATTATAACAAGCTAGAATCTGAAGAAATACAGCCAGAACATCTTAGTTTCATCAAAATAGATGATGATTATTATGTAAATGGTGGAAATCATCGAGTTACTATAGCCAAATTAAAAGGAATAAAAAGCATATTAGCTCCAGTACTTAAATTAGAAACATCGGAATTTCACAAAAGCTTCTTTAAAAAAATATCAAATCTCAGATTTGATGTTAGTTTGGAAGGTGATTCACATTCTTATTATAATACTCTTACAGGACTACATAACAAACACAAATGGGAAGTATTCAAAATAAAATTTAATATTTCTAGCATATATTTATATAATGAAGATATGATAATAGAATTTTATAACACTTTTATAAATCTAAATGTATCGGACAAAGCGGTTAAAATGAATGAATTTAGAAAGCACTTACTAAAATTTGAAAGTTGGTTTATAAAATCTAAAGCAGATCAGTATGAAGCATGGTATGAGAAATATATGACAAACGGAGTAAAAAACTTTTTTTTAGAAAACTACTTAGCCTTATCAGAACATAAGAAATACTTAAACTTGTATAAAGTAAGTTAATCTGGTATATTATAATTAATAACAATTAAAATTGTTAAGTCGAGTCGATAGAGTTCAATAAGAAAAGCAGGTGTTGCGAACACCTGCTTTTCTTTCGCTACTTTTTTGAATAAACTATAGTCTCTGAAGAAAAAAACTTGTCGATTGGATATATTGTACAGTAACTTTTATGTACAAATAAGATGCCTCTTGAAGAATTCAGATATTTAATTGACGCAGGAAATTCTTTTGAGGATTATTATTTGAACTAAAACGATACTGATCAAGAAAGTTTATTTTCCATATACAATCTTCCATAATATGAATATCATGACATTTTAGCAAACAATAATAATAATTGGAAAATTTTTTAAAAAAAGAAGGAAAATAATTCTATTTATAGAATATATTAAGTAGTGGCCACTAAATACATAACAAGGAGTGTATATTATGAAAAAACAATTTTTTGCTGTATTGCTTAGCTCACTAATGCTATTTACATCAATTGGTAGCATTGCTCTAGCAAGTGGTAATGATACAGATTCAGGTGTACTAAGAAAATTAACCACTCAACAAATCAAACAAAGTGCACTGGATAAACTAAATGATATAGAAAATGATTTAGAAGTAAAACCTCTTGGTAGTTTTTATGAAGAATGGCCAGTTTCTTATTTACCAGATTATCAATTTGTTGATAAGGAAGCTTTTCAAGTTGCTGAATTTACGTTTGACACATACGGGCATAATGAAGAGTATAAAACGGTTGACGTAATATATACAGGCGGAGATACAGTATCATGGACTATTGCAGGTGCTCTAGAAGGAGAGGCAGAATTTAAAGTAATTAAAGCAAAACTAGGAATAAGTGTATCAAGAACTTCAACTATCTCTACGTCTGTTTCTGCAAAAGCTCCCTATTCTATAAAAAAAGATTCTGTAGGGGTAATTCCAATTTATGCGTATGGCTATAAAACAGGCGGTGCAATAAAATATAAGTGGGCAGATGTAGCTGGCAATACAGGGTATAAATATAAAGATATTGAAAGTTATTTACCATACACTAAGTATACAGACTCATATATTAAATTTGGAAGGCTAATTTACGAATAAAATGAAACAAAAAAACAAACTCAGCATTGTTATAGCTATTATTATAGTAAGTAATCTAATTAGCATAGGAGTAACTTATAATCTTAGCAATTATCTTACTAAAACCCCAAAATTAGATTACAGCAACTTTGCAACTTTATCTAATGAATATATAGATAATCTGAACAAGCAATATCCTAATTCCTTTATTGCTAATCCTACACTAACCGTTTATCCAGGACATGCAGAGTTAAATAAGTATTGGACCGAAAGCGTTTATAATGCTATTAATAATGATCTTGCTTTTCTTAAACAAAAATCAATCTATATACTAAATAATGAAAAAAATATTGTTACAAAAGTCGTTTTCAACTACGATCCAAACTTACATCATAAAGCGTATTTCTCTGTTAATCGCATTTTTACTAATCCTATAGATGCTAAAAAACTAGAACTAGATGTAAATCCTACTTTTAGTAATTCTATTTCTACTAATGGAATATTTATTCAAGTCACTACTATAGGTCTAGTAGAATTAATGCCTGACAGGCAATTCGAAGAAAAAATGATAAAAATGAACACAGAGATAACATCTAAAATTCAAGAGTATATAATTAAAACATATGAAAAGTAAGTAAAAAATATCCTCCTTATCCTCATAGTAATGTGGCGTAAGGAGGATATTTTGAGATATTCTAGAAAGGGTCCCACCAACAATCCTACAATGTTGGCGAGACCCCCAATAATTCTAATGGATAATAAGTTTTTTTGAAATATCAAAAGCTACAGAGATTAGTAAAACTAGATTGTATAGATATGTAAAGTCAAGGAAAACAGCTGAAAATTCGTGAAAGCTAAAATTTATACATTCTGCTATATGTATTATTGATTTTTGAAAAAAATGCAAGAAGAACATGAAAAAGAAAAAGAATAAAATAGAGATATTCTAGTCTTTCATTTTTCATTAAATAGCTCTATCAATTCAGAAACAGTAACAAATTCATAGCCTCTGTTTTTAAGCTCAGGTATTACAGTCTTCAGTGCCTCTACTGTATGACTTTTACCTTCCACATAATCATGTAGCAATATAATATCTCCATTCTCTATATTCGAAAGAATAGATTTTATAATGTTTCTTACACCTGGATTACTCCAATCATTGGAATCTTGATGTGGTGACCACAATACAATTGTAAGGTTATTTTTACTAGCAATATTTAATAGATTTTCATTATAAAATCCAAATGGAGGTCTTATTAATTCAGATTGACGTCCAGTCACTTCATTTATTATTTTTTGTGTTCCTTCGATTTCATGCTCTACTCTGTCTTTTGATATTTTACTGACATCTACATGTGAGTATGTATGATTGCCTATTTCATGACCTTCGTCTGCTACCATTTTTAATGTTTCTGGGTACGACTCTGTATGCTTGCCAAGCACAAAAAAAGTTGCTTTAATATCATTTTCTTTTAATATTGATAATATTTGAGGAGTAATCCTTGGATGTGGACCATCATCAAATGTCAAGGCTATCACCTTCTTATTATTAGGACCCTGTTTTACAAGTTGTATATAGCCATCTTCAGTAACTATGTGAGCATCAGTATCATCGTTCACTGTTCTTTGAAATATAATTAAATCTGAAAAAGTTATAAATAAAAAGAGCAAAAAAAATAAAAGTTTTAAGCACACCTTTTTTTGCATTTTTTTCCTCTCCAATCAATAATAATATATTATTACTATTTTAAATAGTTTAAATAGTAGATAAAGGTGGGATGAGCTATTAGAAGCTATTTCTTTATAACAATAAAGCTAAATAAAAAGCTTCTTTTAATATTTATTATGTTTCTGTCATCAATATTCATTGTTAAAGAACTTAAAGAAAATAATCCACAATGTTTTTCTTTTAAAAGTTCGGATAAAAGTGTAGTTATTGATGCTGGACATGGTGGGATTGACGGAGGTACAAGTGATCGTAAGGGCCTATTAGAAAAAAATATTAATCTCGATGTTTCTTTAAGAGTAGAACAATTACTAAGTAATAGAAATATTAACGTGATAATGACAAGAGAGCAGGATGTGTCACTTGAAAATAAAAGCAGCTTAAATTCCACAAGATACAGAAAAGATTTAAACGCAAGAAAAACTATTATTAATAGCAGTGATATAAATGCTTTTATAAGCATTCATGTTGATGCTCATCCCAAAAACCCTAAAGCAAGAGGTGTAAAAGTTTTTTATTATGACAAATCTGAAGAAGGAGAAAAATTAGCTAAAACAATTTGTAATGCTGTAGATAGTATCGTATATAAAGATTATTTAAAGAATCAAAGATTGAAGTCAAAAATCTTTTGTGGAGACTATTATATATTAAGAGAAACAAGTGTTCCAGGTGTTTTAGTTGAAATCGGATTTGTAACAAATACTGAAGACAATAAACTACTTCAAGATGACGGGTATAAGAATAGTGTCGCTTTAGCAATTTCTGAAGGAGTCATAGAATATATTAAAAATTAAACTATACTATAGCTACTAATGATATTTTTTTGAGGCAACCAGCATTTCCAATAGTTTCTGTACCAATAAAATAACTAAATAAAAGCACACTTTCAACTCAAACAAAAGACTAAAGAACTATTACTTAGAATCTATATTAGCTTTTAACACATAAAAGTATTACTTTTATGTCATCAAAAACTGATGTCCCAAAATGCAGACATATTGTAGTTTATAGACTCAAAATGGATTTATTGTTTTCGCCGGCTGTGCCTCTTTATAATTAATTAAGTTACATTTATATACGTTTTTGTCTAATAATAAGTAATCCCAAGCACTTGAGGTTATAAAGTAATTGGGATTTAAAGAATTAGAAAATAGCTTGAGTTAACTTGAGTTATAGTGCATTATTTTTTATAATCTGATTCTAAAACATCAACCTCGTCTAGTAATTTTTTTGATTGCTCTTTTGTTGTTTTCAGATCTTTTTTCTTTACTGCTTCATACATGCTATTTAAAGTACTTGAAAAGCTTTTAGCATGAGCTGTGCTAATATTTTCAACCTGTTTTTTTATTGTATCCCAAGTAGTTATTGCCGATTCACTGTCTTTTTTTGCTTGACTCCAATCTCCATGTTCAGCAGTAATCATAACCTGTCTTCCATAATAATCTAATTTACCTACTGCAGTAGGTACTTTCGGTTTATATAAATCCATTAAACTAATAGTATCTAAGGTTAGTCTGTTTGCTGCTAATGAAGCTTCATACTGTTTTTTTGTTTCAACTAATTGCTTTAGATTGTTTAGATCGTCTCTAAAGTCATTAATCTGTTTTTGAGAAGCTTTTTTTTCTTTTGCTATTGGTTCATAAACAGACCATTCTTTCTCTAGCGAAGATACTCTCTCATCTGCTTTCGTCCAGTCCTTTTTAGCAACATCATCAATTATATCTTCTGAGTTTGATTCAATGGCTTCAAGTGATTTCGGTACACTTCCTGTAGTATTTTCCTCTCTTTCTTCATATTCTTCACGTTCTTCTTGTTCTTGACTCTCGTGTTTTTCTCCTGGGACTTCTTTCATCGATCTGCTACATCCAACTATAACCAAAGAGAAACACATAGCAGCTACCATAATCATAAGTAATCTTTTCTTCGTAAGTAATCTCCTTTCATGTTTTTTTCAAGATACATGTAATTTTACATGGCTATTACTCTAATATTTTTTCCAATTCGCTCAAATAAATTCTATTATATAAATGTTACATTAATTTCTTTATAGTTGTATATATCTAATGATTTTAGTATATTTAAATTAATAACAATAAAAATTGTAAAGAGAACAATTAGACTCAATAAGAAAAGCAGGTGTGAAGGCACCTACTTTTTTTGTTGCTAAGTACAATGAGACTTGCCTTACTTCATGGAGGATAAAAATATTATCTCTTAACTCCTATTACTTATCAGGCAAAACAATCAGCACCACCCGTCTAACGGGTGGTTTGCTCTGCCCCTATAAGGGGCTGTTACCGACCAGCGCCTAAAGACGCTGGCCTTCACATTGTTCAA
>NZ_JBNPXI010000040.1:0-26956 GCF_050433385.1 Brassicibacter mesophilus | reverse complement strand
GTTAATTCATAAGTTGTTTTAACAGCTTTGCTGTTATTAAACTTGTCTTTTCACTGTTCAGTTTTCAAAGGCCAAACATCAGCTTTATTATCTTAACACTTTTGTTTCCTTGTGTCAAGTGCTTTTTTATCTTACTTTTGTTACGTTGTCGCTTAGTGACGACTCTTACTACTATATCAGATTTCCGACACTATGTCAACTGTTTTTTTGAATTTCTTTTTCTCTTTTGTTTTTCTGTTATGTTTCCTGTCTTGACGACAAAGACTACTATACCATAGTAACAGAATATAATCAATGGTAATTCATGCCACGTGTTACCCCTATTCCTTATTTCGTTATATAGCTTTATCTATAATTCCCACATCATTAATATTTATGCATGTACTAAACTAATACGGATAATTTAATGCAAAGAGGCATAATTATAATTTGTAATACAATCATGGCTTTATTGTTTTTTTGTATTATTGAATGTTATTTTGGAAAAACTCAAATTATATATGATTCATATTAAATGGCCTAGTATTAAAAAATTCATATTACAATAACATGTCTAGGAGGCAAATAAATGTCTGTATTCTTTGAAACGAAAAGTAATTCGGTTAACTCTAATTCACCATTTGCTATGTCTGAGCTAAGTAATATTATTCTTGAATACTTAAATGATTTTTACGATACCAATTATGATGACCTTTTAATAGTATGTATAGGGACTGATAGGTCTACTGGTGATTGTCTAGGGCCTCTAATTGGATATAAGCTTTCAAGCATGTTAAAGCTATATCCAAAAGTACATGTGCTGGGAACTTTGGATGACCCTGTACATGCCAAAAACCTTAAAGATAAAATAACCCATATATATTCAACTTATAATAAGCCTTTCATTATGGCTATAGATGCGTGCCTAGGAAAGCTTGAAAGAGTAGGATATATAAACGTATCTAAAGGTGCTTTAAAACCTGGCGCAGGAGTAAACAAGGAGTTGCCAGAAATAGGAAATATCCATATAACTGGTGTAGTTAATTTAGGAGGTTTTATGGAATATATAATATTGCAGAATACTAGACTTAGTATAGTAATGAAAATGGCTGATACGATTTCTTCCACCATTAAAATTTCATTGTGGAAATATTTTAGAGAAAAAGCGCTACTTAACAATTAAAAATTAAAAACCCCTTATATGCAGTCACATTTTCAGTATCATTATATAATACTTTTTTATGTGCCTACTATAAGGGGTTTATCCTACAAGAAATCATTTTTTTATTCAAAAAGTGGGCTGTATATTCTATTGTTTATAATATAATCTATTTGCTCTACAGTTTTGCCAGTAGCATTAATGAGCACTACTCCTTTATTGTCAGATATATCTTCTCCCTCATTCATGTTGACTATTTGGTTATGATAATTTATATTGTAGCCATCTGCCATATAAACTACGGCATCCACGCTATTGCTATCATTTATATCAACTACTTCATATCCTAATCCACCTAGTTCATTCTTAATTTTATCAAGTCCACTTTGAACTGCTATTCTCTTAGGCATAAAAACACCTCCGGTAACAATAATATACGATTATTATTATCAACGGAGGTGTTTTTATGCACATTATTTTAGTAATCACATATAATATCTATCTTTCTGTCTCCTATACTGAAAAAGAGTTCTTTTTCTATATCAAATATCTCTCCATCCAGATTAAGATACATTTCATCATTAAAGTTTATCTTTACGTGCTTTGATTTATAAAACTCAACATATTTTTCTTTAGTCTGGTGCCTACCATTAAAGACAAGAGGAAATAAAGAAAGAAGCTTCAATTTATTTATTTTATTTATTATACATACATGGAAATATCCGTCATCCATTATTGCCATAGGACAAATCTTCATTCCTCCACCATAATAGCTTCCATTTCCTACAGCTACTAGTAGTATACTCTTTTCTAAAACTATATCATCTAGTTCAATCTTTATTTTTTTACATTTATATGTTAATAATGTCTTTAATAATCCTATAGTATAAGCAAATTTACTCTTGACATATTTTTTTATATCTTCAGTATTTTTAGCTATCTCTGAGTCAAAACCGACACTTCCTACATTGAGAAACAATCTCTGTTTCGTAATTCCTAAATCAATACCTCTTTTTTTACCTTTTATCAATAAATCTATCGCCGCCTCAGGATCTATAGGTATGTTTAAGCTTCTTGCTAAATCATTCCCCGTTCCTCCAGGAACTATACCAAGTATTCCGCGGCTTTCTAATATAATCCCCATAGCCACTTCGTTAATAGTTCCATCGCCTCCAACTGCAACTATAAAATCATACCCTTTACTTATACTAGTCCTTGTTATCTGAGTGGCTTCCTTAGGTTTACTAGTAGTAATTATTTTGTAATCTAATCCAGTGTCGTCCATTTTATCAGTAATTAAAGGTATCAAGTTTTTAGCTTTATCAGTTCCCGCTATTGGGTTAACTACAAAAAGTATCCTCACAATTATCCCCCGCTATTGGCCTAAGTCTTTTTCTATAATGTGATGCTTTGTTTTCTTGCTCTGTCTATTGCCTGCATTTCCTCTACTGATAAAGCATAACTTGATTTACCATTAACTAAAGGCTTTGCATATACATTACTCTCATCTCGCCCATAAATACTAGTAATAACAAATCCATTCAAGCTCTCATCTAATAAAGCTATAGAAAAACTCAAATCACTACCCATATCATTAAATGCATTATATCTGATAAATCCTATCTTTTGTAAAGAAAATTTAAGTCTGCTATTAATATCGTCACAATATTTTTTTATACTGCCTAGTTCACTCTTAACCTCTTTTACTTCGTCAAGATGTTCAATAAGCATGTCCTCTAATGATGCAGCCTCTACACCTGCCACAAGTCTATCATATTTTTTGGTTATAGAAGAAAATTTGATTCGGTTAATAAAGTTAAACATTAACAGTAATAAATTGAGTCCAACAATTGCTAAAACAATTTCTGTGTTATAGTTTCCAATAATATCTTCTAAAAAGCCCATATTTTTCTCCTTCCTTTGCTAAACAATATCTTCGTGAATTACTTCTATTATAAACTAAAAAATCCTTCAATAATATTAAATTTTGAAGATATTATAATGAGAAAAACTTACAGGCTCTTATATTTCCTGTGATATCTTTCTAACTGCCTCTATTGCTTTTTCTATATCTGATTTTGTGTTAAATGGTCCAATACTAAATCTAATACACCCTTGTTCAAAGTTTCCTACAGTTTTATGGGCTAATGGAGCACAGTGAAGCCCTGGCCGTACAGCTATATCAAAAACTTGATCAAGTATATAACTTACTTCTGAGGAATCCTCTTCTCCTATGTTTATTGATATAACCGGAGCTTGTTTTTTTACATCACATGGGCCATATATTTTTACATGCTCTATCTTTTTTAACTCGTCAATAAAATACTTAGTAAGTTCGTTTTCATGCTTCCTTATATTTTCTATACCTGTTTCTAAAATGTACCTAATCCCTGCACCAAGTCCTGCAATACCAGGCATATTAGGTGTTCCGCTTTCGAATTTATCAGGAAGGATATCTGGTTGTATCAATGAATCTGATTTGCTACCCGTACCCCCTTCTTTCATTTGTGTTACTTCGAGTCCCTCTCTTATATATACTCCTCCAGTGCCTTGTGGACCAAGTAAGCTTTTATGGCCAGGAAATGCAAGAATATCTATTCCCATTTCTTTAACATCTATATCATAGACGCCTGCCGTCTGAGCGGCATCTACCATATATATGATATCGTTCTGAGCGGCAAGCCTGCCTATGTCTCTTATGGGAAATATAGTTCCTGTGACATTAGAAGCATGTGTTGTTACAATTAGTCTTGTGTTATCTGTAATGCTTTCTTCAATATCTTTTATATTAATATTACCTGTCTCGTCACATTGAACTATAGTTAGTGCTACTCCTATCTTCTCTAATACCTTTAACGGTCTTAATACAGAGTTATGCTCCATGGAAGTTGTAATAACATGATCGCCAGGCTTAAGTAGCCCTTTAACTGCAAGGTTTATCCCATCTGTAGCATTATGAGTAAATATGATATTCATAGGATTATCTATATTGAATAGCTTCCCTAGAAGTTCTCTTGTCTCGTAAATAGCTCTTCCTGCCTGAAGAGCAAGCTTATGCCCTGACCTCCCTGGGTTTGCTCCATAATCTCTCATAGCCTCCGTTACAGCTTGATATACCTGCTCTGGCTTTGGAAATGACGTCGCAGCATTATCTAAATATATCATTAAATCCACCTCCTATTAATACTTCTTCTATAAATATAACATATTACATTTAGAATACTATTAGAAGAACATATTATTTAAAAATCCTATAAAATCCCAGACTTCTATCAAAATATTTAATAAAAATAAGTTATTTTTTTATTTCTTTCGTATGGTGAAGAGTTCCTTTGTTTTTAATAAGACTTATTTCAGCCATAATGCCAAGTGCTATGTCTTCAGGAGACTGCCCACCAAGATTTATTCCTACTGGTGCATATACGCTATCTAGTTTATCTTGAGAAACACCTGCTGCTGCTAGGTTACCCATGACATGCTTAGTTTTATTGCTACTTCCTATCATTCCTATATATGAAGCATCTCTTTCTATAACTGTCTTTAGTGCTATTTCATCATGTTTGTGGCCATGAGTTACTATAGCTATATAGCAGTTTTGTCCTATAGGATAATTCTTTAAATTCTCTTCTATATCCCCTGGATAAAGCTCGTCTGCTTCTGGAAACCTATCTTTATTGCAGTACTCTTCTCTTTCATCAAAAATTACTGTGTGAAACCCTAATATCTTTCCTAGCTTATATAGATTTATGCCAATATGTCCTCCTCCAGCTATTAAAAGCTTGTTATCAGGCTTAAAGACTTTTATAAAAACTTCAGCCTCTCCACCACACTGCATATGAAGACTTCCTGGATCATCATCTAGCTTGAATGAATATGATTTACTTTCTCTTTCTTCTATGCATTTTTTCGCTACGCCTGCTATAACTAGCTCAACTCTTCCACCACCTACTGTCCCATAAGTAGTTCCATCTTCTAAAACTGCCATCATGGCTCCTTTTTTCCCGGGAGTAGATCCTTCTATATTAGTTAATGTAGCTAGTGCCACTGGACTATTTTGCTTTATCTGCTCAGTTATTTTCTCAAGTATTTTGTATTCCATCCTAGCTCCTCCTCAAATACCAATTTAAGAATATCCCTTAATTGTAATTAGGTTTATATTTTATAAGCTCCTCATTCTTTTCATATACAATATAGCCTCAAGCACTCCTCCACCTATTGCTCTTGCTTTTTCAGAAATAGAGTAACAGTGTTCTACTACCGCTCTAGGATCTACGTCAGCTATCTTAAGTCCAGTAAAAACATCCATACCGTCCATAATTAATCCTCTAAGTACTCCATCTAAAGTTGATATTACTGGAGTATCTCCAACATACGCAATTATCTGATCCTTCTTTATTATATCTCCTATTTCAGCTATATTCCTTATTATTCCATCTGATGGTGATTTTATCACTCTTTCTTTTCCAAAACCCATTATTATACCAGGCACACCTGTATTCGATTGTGCAAACCCATCAAAAATAAGTGAGCCTAAGTAATGACCTCTATTTGTTTCTATTACCACATCTACATCCACTCCTGCTTCAAATCCAGGTCCTGCCGCAATAGTAATAGGCGCCATACTTTTATGAGTACCTAGGTTTTTCTTAGCTAATATAGCATCAACTAAGATATTTGCTTTTATGTGTTTCAATATATCACAGCTTTCATCAATTAAAATTGGGATGTTACCGTGTCTCCAATTTTCATGTACCTCATTAATATCAGTTACCTTTACAGCCTTCACATCATCTATAACTATACTTCCATCAAAAACAGCCTGTGCAAAAGAGACTGTTCTTCTAATGACTAATGGTTTTTCTATTTCTAATATCAAAATTTTAAAACCGCTCCTGTGAAGTCTATGTGCTATACCTGTTGCTAGATCTCCTCCACCTCTTATTATAACAATATCATTAATCAATTTTTTCATCTCCATTCTTAATTCGCTGATATTCTTCCCAAGTATCTATGTCTAATCCTATGGCTTTATTATCTATGTTTATAAGCTTAGTATGTTTAATGCATTCCTCGATTATCTTCCTCCCTCCCTTATCTCCTTCAACTTCAAGAAGCTTTTCCTTAAGATGTGAAGAAAATATAACCGGGTTCCCTCTTTTACCATTATAAACAGGTGCCACAATATAACAGCTTTCTTCTTTAAAAGATTTAACCAGAGTATTTATTGTCCTGCTATCTAAAAAAGGTTGATCACCTACTATAAACATGTATCCTTGCGTTTCTGAACAAGCGAAGTTTATACCAATCTTCATGGATTCACTTTGTCCTTTATCTGGTCTTTCATTAAATACTGTCTTTATATTATGCTTTTCCGCTAATTTTTTAACATCTTCATTGTTGTATACTAATATTATGTCATCTATATCCGAATCTTTAGCTGCTTTAATAACCCTTTCAATAATAGCTTCATTTCCTAAAGTAAGTAATAACTTATTTCTATTCATTCTTCTAGAAAACCCTGATGCCATAACTATACCTGTAATCATCAGTTACACCCTCTTTGCATTCTAAAATCTAATAATATTCCCACTATTCATGCTTCCTACTATAATTCCATTTACATCATACTCGCTCTCCACAACTAAATTTTTAATCTTAATAGCAGCCTCTCTATCTTTTTGGTAATCAGCTTTATTAAAAAGCAAATATTTCTTACTACTATATGGTACTCCCTTGAAAATTCCATTCTTTGATACTATCAGTTTAAGTATCGTTTCTTCTCTAATATATTCTCCAATGCTGCTATCTGTTATCTGTGCAAATAATTCAGATCTATGAACATATTCATCATCTATTCTTTTTCCTAAACAGTCCATACCCACTACCCCTATTGTCTTAGTAGTACATGAAGGAATAACAGGTTCATGACTTGCAGGTGCTTTTATTGGCCTACCTTTTGATCCATCAGCTTCTACGATTATATAATCAAACAGTTCTTCTTTGTATATATAATCTATATATTCAGGAAATGCTCCTAATAGCTTGTTTTGTGCAGAAACTTCTCTTCCCATCACCGTAATAGTATTGTTAAGATAACGACCATAGGCATTATCCTTCCCTAAAATAATTAACTTATCGTATTGATCGGCATCAGGATTATATATGGCTGTAGTAGTTGTAACTAGTACTCTTTTGTTTAAAGCCTTAAGCTCGTTGGCGAGTTTAAACATTGTAGTTGTTTTTCCCCCGCCTCCAACAATACTTATCAGCTCTTTTGTTTTCAAATTAATATCAAAATATTCAATAATATTCATAGCTCACCTATTTACCCAATGGGCATATTGGATAGTGACAAACCTTACAGTTTAAGCAAAGTCCACCATGCCCCAATATTGCTATTTCCTTTCTTGATACTCTTTCACCAGCTAATACTCTTGGTAAGACAATATCTAATACTGTAGTTTTATGATACATGCCACATGCAGGAACACCAAGTATTGCCACATCACCTTTATATGCTAACATAAACATTGCACCTGGGAGCACTGGGGATCCATATGTTATAACATCATCAGCTATACTCCTTATAGATGTTGGTGTTAAATCATCAGCATCTACAGACATACCTCCTGAGGTCATAATTATTTGAGCTCCCTCTGAAATAAAAGCTTCTATAGCTTCCTGTATTTTATCTTTATCATCAGGCGCATATCTAACTCCTGCTAAAACTCCACCATAATTTCTAATCTTTGCTTCTAGTACTGGTCCAAATTTATCTGTGATCCTTCCATGAAACACCTCTGATCCAGTTACAACTATCCCTGCTTTCAGCTGCTTTATTTCTTTAATGCTAACTACCTTACCAAGTTTTTGACAGATGTCCTCTATTCTCTCTATCTTATCTTTATGAATTGTCAATGGGATTATCTTTGTTCCTGCTACTATCTGATCTTTCTCCACAACAGAATTATTGTGCATTGTTGCTAGTATTATTGAATCAATATCATTGATAGCTTCTAATGCCTCTACATTAATCTTTAAAAGTCCTTTTTGACTTGCCTTAAGGTTTACTTTCCCTTCTGACGGCCCAAATAGATATGTTCCTTCTCCTGCTATTGCCTTACCCATCCTTATTGCTGCATCATCTTCATGGACATCATTCTCCGTAAGATCGATTACATAGACATGGTTTTTACCCATATCTTTTAGCTTGTCTATGTCTTCAGGTTTAACAATGTAGCCTTTCTTGAAAGCAGCCCCTTTAAACTCACCAGGAACAATCTTTGTTAGGTCATGTGCCAAAACCATTCCTACAGAATCCTCTACTTTTATTTTCTTCATTTTTACCCTCCTATTAATTGGATATTGACCGATTAGATTTTCCCTTCTGTATACATATTCTAATATTACTAAAACTTCATTAAAGATTCAATAGATAATCCTATTTGATAAATAATCCCAGTTTCATCAATAACAGCTAAAAATTTAAAAAGCTTTCCATCCTCTACCCTTTTTTTAACAGGAGTTGCTATATAAGTAGCTTGACCATTTTTAAGTGCTGAATAGCTTTCATCTACTTGATAGAGATTAAGACCTATACTCTCTTTTTCATTGCAATACTTTACTTCTCCGTTTTTATCAGATAAATATATTACATCTGCTCCAATTTCTTTTAACAATCTCTTTATCAGATCATCATTTATACTATTTCTTTTTATCTCTTTTTGAATATATTCAACATCTCTGAGCATCTTGCCTTCCATTACTTTACTAGTTACATATTGCTGCATGCTATCAGATGTTTCATGTAGTTCTTTTATTATACTTTGAAGCATAGACATTTTTTCATTCTGAACTATAACCTGTGCAGTGGTCTCCTGCATTTGTGAAGATATTTCTCTAGTAAAGCTTGTAACATCATAAATACTTGATTGTATCTCTCTACCACTTTCATTTACTTCGCTAATTGAACTATTCATTCTCTTTATCTTGTTAATACTTGTATTTAATGATTCTTCTATCTTACTAAAATCATTCATAGTTTTCTGTATTACAAAATAACTTTCCTCAACTTGATTAGTCTCCTGTCGCATTGATTCTGAAATTGATGCAATATCATTTTTTAACGTAGAAATAACATCTTCAATTCTTGCAGAAACTTCACCTGTTTCCTTGGCTAATTTACTCACTTCACTTGCTACTACTGCAAATCCTTTACCTTGTTCACCAGCTCTGGCAGCCTCTATTGAAGCATTAAGAGATAACATATTTGTTTGCTGTGATATTGAATTTATTAAATCTATTAATTTTACGACCTCTTCAGAATATAATCTAAGGTCATTTACTCTATCGGCATTGTCTTTTACAAGCTGCCTAGTAATACTTATCTTCTCTTGAACTTGACTAGTAGCTTTTATTCCTTCTTGAGTTGAATTTATAGATTGTGAAGTAAATTCAACTGTAGCTTCCATTTCTTGCTTTGTATTGTTCAAAATGTTTACAATACTCTCTGTCTTTTTAGATACTTGGTTCATCATTTGAAATTGATTTTCACTATTTTGACTTGTTATTTCGGCTGATGAAGCTATAGACTCCATAGCAGTTTGTGTTTCAGTTGAAATAGCGTTAATTTGATCACTTATCTCAGATATCTTAGTAGAAATGTTTACTTGCTGTTTAAAATTTTTCTTCATTCCTTCAAGCATTTCTTCAATCTCTGAAATAATTTCCACATTAATCCCTTGACCTTTTTTGTTTATATTAATCATTAAATCATTTTTATTTATGCAATTTAAATAGTATTTTATATCATCTATATTTGCATTATAAACTTTATTAATAATAAAAGCTATTATACCGGAAAATAGGACTACTAAAACTATACTGAATATCAGATTTTCTATTATTTCAGTTAATACTAACATAGTTCCAAAGACTAAAACCAAAATCCCAAACAGTTTAATTAATCCACTAAACCCTTTATTAGTCAAAGTTATTCCCCCTTTATCATATAAGACTTTATATCCCTAAAAGTACATAAATATAAATTAATTAATAAATACTCTAATAGTATTATCCACAAACTCTCTGTTCTTTGAGCAACTGTAGTTATGTAAAATAGGGAATGAATCCGTCATTCCCTATTTAGTCAAGTCTATTTATGAATTTCTAGCTCTATAAAATTAAATTTAGTTACATCGAAAAGTCCCATATCTGTCAATTTAATCTCAGGAATAACAGGCAAAGCTAAAAATGATAACGTCATAAATGGATCTATGTTTTTGCTAACATGAAGCTCTTCATATGCGATTTGAAGCATCTCTTCTAGTTTTTCATTAACTTTTTCCATAGGCTCATCTGAAATCAATCCTGCAATTGGCAATTCAAGAGTCTTAAGGACTTTTCCTCGAGAACATATTGTTATTCCTCCACCTACTCTTGTTACTTCATTTATAGCTAAAAGCATATCCTCATCATTATCACCAATGACTATAATATTGTGTGAATCATGAGCTATAGTTGAAGCAATTGCACCGTTTTTGAGTTTAAAGTCTTCTACCAGTGCTAGCCCTATATTTCCAGTTACCTTGTGTCTCTCAATAACTGCAAGTTTCAGTATATCAAGCTTATCATTATATTTAAATTCACCGTTAGATGTCTCGACTTTTCTAGATACCCTTTCTGTAACTAAGCTGTGTGGTAATAATCTGATGACATTTACAATATCTGATCCAATCTCTATTTTTAGATTTTCTTTTTCTATCTTACCGATTCTCACTGTATCTGTAACTTTAGAAATATCTATACTCTTTACATTAAACAAAGGTTTCTTATCTTCTCCAACAAGTTCACCTTTTTTAATTACCTTTAGTACATTAAAGTCCTTTAGGCTATCTATCACTATTAAATCAGCATCATACCCTGGTGCTATAGCTCCAACATTTCTTAACCTATAACACTCAGCAGCATTGATTGTAGCCATTTGAATAGCTGATATTGGGTCAATACCATTTTTTATGGCTAGTCGAACATTATTGTCTATATGTCCAGTTACAAGTATATCCTCAGGATGTTTGTCATCTGTACAGAACAGACATCTTCTCATGTTTTCCTTTGTTAATCCTCTTACTAACGTTTCAAGATTTCTTGCTGCAGAACCCTGTCTTACCAGAATATGCATACCTAATCTTAATCTATCTAACATCTCATCAACAGTAGAGCACTCGTGCTCAGTTATGACACCTGCAGCAACGTATGCATTTAGCTCTCTATCTTTAATATCTGGTCCATGTCCGTCAATAAGCTTATCATGTTCCTGCGCTAGTTCAATTTTATCTACTATATCATCACTTCTAAATATTACGCCTGGATAATCCATAAGCTCTCCAAGTCCTAATACTCTTTTATGTTCTATAAGCTGTCTTAAATCTTCTGCCTTTAAAACTGCACCTGAGTTTTCAAAGGAAGTGGCTGGAACACATGACGGAAGCATGAAATAAACGCTTAAAGGCAGTCCTTCACTTGCTTCTAACATGTATTCTATTCCTTCTATACCTCTTACATTAGCTATCTCATGAGGATCTGCTATAATTGTAGTAGTTCCTCTAGGAACTACCGCCCTAGCAAATTGGGTTGGAGAAACCATAGAAGACTCTATATGGACATGTCCATCTATTAAACCAGGCGCTACAAATTTTCCTTGTAAATCTATTTCTTTTTCTCCTATATATTCGCCAATACCAACTATTTTTCCCTGGTTGATTGCTATATCTCCTTCAACAATCTCATGTGAAAATACGTTAACAATCTTAGCATTTTTCAATACCAACTGAGGCTTTATTCTTCCATATGCTAAATCTATCCTCTGCTTTACTTCAGATTTCACGTTTATCCCCCCTACCATTTCATTTAGATTTACTTATTCTCACTAAGGGCCTTTAACATTTTTTCTGGTGTAACAGGTATCTCTGTCATTCTTACTCCTACAGCGTTATATATAGCATTTAATATAGCCGGCGCAACATATACCATTACAGGTTCTCCTATTCCTTTTGCTCCAAAAGGTGCTGTTGATTCAGGATCTTCAACTATAGCCGCGTTAACTTCAGGCATATCTAAGGATGTTGGTATCAAATAATTTGTAAATCTATTGTTTTTAATTTTACCATTAACAATATTTAAGTCTTCCATTATTGCATATCCATATCCCATTGCAAATCCACCGTCTATTTGACCTTCAATAAGTTTAGGGTTTATTGCCTTGCCTACATCTTGTGCAACTACTGCATCAATTATCTCAACTCTTCCTGTTTCAGTGTCAACTTCAACCTCTACTCCGCATGCCCCGAAAGTATATGGCCAATAAGGAGACCCTTGACCTGTTTCATCATCCATTTGAGTCGAATGAGCTATAAATGTAGCTTCTTTTCTTAAAATCTCATCTCCAAGCTTATCAGCAATTTCTTTAAAAGTTACTTTTTTATCTGGAAATGTTTTAATATATACACTTCCATTTTTAACCATAAGACCAGTATCACTATTAACAGCGAGCATTTCAACAGCTATTTTTATTACCTCTTCTCTTAATACCTCTGCTGCTTTTTTAATTGCATTACCAGTATTATAAGTCTGTCTACTTGCAGCTGCAGTTCCTGCATCAGGAGTTATACTAGTATCTTCATTTATAAATATTATGTCATCAACAGTTATTCCTAAAACCTCTGCTGGTATTTGACTCATTATAGTTTTTGCACCTTGACCTACTTCTGTAGCTCCAACATATATGGCTACTTTACCATCCTTTGTGAGTTCAGCTATGGCCTTTGAAACATCTGGAAATCCATTACCATATCCAGTACCATAAAACATTGTTGCAAATCCTATTCCTCTCTTTTTCATTGGCCTACACCACCCTTGTATCTTTCTATAAAGTTCATTCTCTTTTCTACTTCCTCTATACATTTATCTAAAGGAATACTTTCATCTAGTGTCTGACCTGTAGCAGTCTGACTTCCTACAGTAAAAATATTTTTCATTCTAAATGTTATTGGGTCTATGCCTAATTTTTCTGCAAGTATATCCATTTGCTGTTCATATGCAACTGGCACTTGAGTCGCTCCAAATCCTCTCATAGCACCTGCAAAAGGATTGTTTGTGTAAACTGAATAGCTATCTACCTTAACATTAGGAATCACATAAGGACCTGTCGCATGAACTCCTGCTTTCCTTAGTACATTTATCGCCCAAGAAGCATATGCTCCCGTATCTCCAATAATAGTAGCTTCCATGGCTACAAGCTTACCATCTTTTGTTGCACCTGTTTTGTATCTCATACGCATCGAATGTCTTTTTGAGTGAGCTGCAATAGATTCTTCTCTAGAATAAATAACCTTGACAGGTTTTCCAGTTAATTTAGTCGCCATAGCTAAGTGTATTTGCATCGTGATATCTTCTCTTCCTCCAAAAGCACCGCCTACAGCTGGATTGATTATCCTTATCTTTTCAATTGGTGTTCCCATAGCTTCAGCTACTTCAAGTTGATCAAAGTGAGGATACTGCGTTGAGGCAACTACGGTAATAACCCCATCCTCTTCTAAATACGCTATACCAGCTTCCGGCTGTAAAAAAACATGCTCAACCATTGGAACATAGTATTCATTTTCAGCTACCACATCACATTTTTTAAACGCTTCGTCTATATCGCCTTTTCTCAATTTATAATGATATACTATGTTGCTCTTTCCATCGTGTACCTGCGGTGCTTCGTCCTTCATTGCTTCTTCTGGATCAAACACTGCATCTAAGTCCTCGTAGGTTACCTCTATTGCCTTAACGCCTGCTTCAGCTATTTTCTGTGAAGTCGCCACTACAAAAGCAATAGGATCACCTATTCTTCTAACTTTCTTTTCACAAAGAACCTCATGGTCTTTAAAAAGAACACCATGACTATTATGTCCTGGTACATCTTTTGCTGTTAATACTTTAACTACCCCTTCAATAGCTTCTGCCTTTGATGTATCAACTTTTATATTTGCATGGGGTCTAGTTGAGCGTAAAGTTGCTCCATAAAGCATTCCATCCATGTATATATCTTGTGGATATATTGCCTTACCAGTAGCTTTCGCAAGTGCATCTACTCTAATAATGCTTTTTCCAACTACATCTAATTTCACTGCTACTTACCCCCTTTGTATTCCTTTGATGCTTTCTCAACTGCATCTACAATCTTATTGTATCCTGTACAACGGCATAGATTGCCTGATATAGCTTCTTTTATCTGTTTTCTATCAGGAGAAGAGTTCTTGTCTAGTAGTGCTTTAGCTGATAAAACCATTCCTGGCGTACAGAAGCCACACTGTACAGCACCTTCTTCTATAAAAGCCTTTTGAATAGGATGTATTCCATTTTTATCTTCTAATCCTTCTATAGTTAGAATTTCCTTACCTTCAGCTTGAAATGCCATAACTAAGCATGAGTCAACTGTTTCTCCATCCATGATAACAGTGCAAGCTCCACACTCACCTTCTCCACAACCTTCCTTTGTCCCAGTTAAACCTAATTTGTCCCTTAAGACATCAAGCAATCTCATATCTTCCTCTATTTCAACAGTATGATTTTTCCCGTTTACTTTAAGCTCAATCTTTTTCATATCTTTCTCCTTCCTTCCATATGCTTAGGATTATATTTAACTATTTATAAAGCTTTATAGCATTATCTATAGCGTCTTTTAATACACCTTTAACAGCCACACTCTTAAAGCCAACAGTAGATCTACCAGCAAGCCTTTCCTGCACTTGGCTTTGCATTAGCTCTGCTCCTTGCGCTATTATTTCTTCAGTAAGCTTTTTACCTTTAAAAAATTCTTCAACAGCTCTTTCTCTTATCCCATGCTTACCTAGTGACCCATTAGCTATTCTGATGTCTTTACATATATTATCTTCATCAAATTCAATAAATACACTAGTACATATCCTTGATATGGCTAGGGCCTTTCTAAGTCCTAATTTGCTAAAAGACAAAATCTGTTTTTCATTTGGTTTTTTGAACCTTAATGATACTAATACTTCATTATCTTTTATATCTACTTTTCCTTTATCTAAGAATAAATCTTCAATAAGGATTTCTCTCTCAGAGTTTTTGCTCTTTATAGTAGCTATTGTATCTAATGCAAGTAATGGTGGAACTGTATCTGCAGCAGGTGAACCATTACAGATGTTACCTCCCACTGTTCCTTTGTTTCTTATTTGAGGTGAGCCCACTGAATGTGCTGCTTCCTTTAATCCAAATAACCTTTGTCCTAGCACATCAGAACCTGCTATAGCTGTAAACGTTGCTGCAGCTCCCATTTCTATATATTCTCCAACTTCCTTTATATATGTCATCTCTTCAACACTCGATATATCTATAAGCACTTCTGGAGATATCTTATGATGTCTTAAATCGATTACAATATCTGTTCCTCCCGCAATTAACTTAGATTTTCCCTTATATTGATCAAGTAGATCAATTACCTCTTCTACATTTTTTGCCTTATATACATTTTTTACTGACATATCTATCCTCCTTTATTTGTGTAGGAATAATATTAAGGTTTCTTAATTTTATACCCTATTTTTCTTTTTCGACAACGGTTTAGTTAACTAAAGATTTTACTATAATTAAAAGCATATACTCATATGCTTTTAGTATATGTTTTGAAATTATTTACAGTAAAAAGTAAATTCAGAAACTTAAGTTCAAAAACTTTTTCTGAACTTACTTCTTATTGCTACATAAATGTAATAATGATTTTGATATTTAATATTTCCGCTCCCATATGGGAGCGGACTTATTATCTTTGCAAGATTTTATAAGAAAACAGTTTTAAGAACAAACAATAGTGCTAGAATATACATCATTATTGATACGTCTTTTGCTTTTCCTGTTATAGTTTTTAATATTACATATGATACAATACCAAATACAATACCTTCTGCAATACTATAAGCAAGTGGCATCATTATAATTGTTAAGAAAGCTGGTATAGCCTCTGTAAAATCTTCAAGATTAATCTTCATAATAGGTGACATCATGAATAATCCAACTATTATTAAAGCTGGTGATGTAGCTGCTGATGGTATTATCCCAAATATAGGTGCAAAGAATAATGCAAGAATAAATAATACTGCTGATGTTAAAGAAGTAAGACCTGTTCTACCACCTTCAGCAACTCCTGAAGCACTTTCAACATAAGTTGTAACTGTACTTGTTCCTAGTAAAGCACCAAATGTTGTACCAATTGCATCTGCAAATAATGCTGGCTTAGCTTTAGGTAATTTACCTTCTTCGTCAAGCATATCAGCCTTTGATGCAACTCCTACTAATGTTCCTATTGTGTCAAACATATCAACAAATAAGAATGTAAATAAAACTACAATCATCTTAAATGAAAATATTTGTGAAAAGTCAAGTTTAAATGCAACTTTAGCTAGTGAAGGAGGTGCACTTATAAATCCTTCTGGCATTGGTGTTACTCCTAAAGGTATACCAACTACTGTTGATATTAATATTCCAAATAATATAGCGCCTTTTACATTTTTAACTAAAAGGAACCCAGTAACTAGTACCCCAATTAAAGCAACTAATGCTGGTCTTGCTGTAAGATCTCCCAATGCTAGAGGAGTACCTTCTCCTACTTTTACTATGCCTGCATTTGCAAGTCCTATGAATGCAATAAACAAACCTATCCCTACTGAAACAGCATTTTTTAAGTTTAATGGTATAGCATTAACAATAGCTTCACGAATATTTGTGAAAGTTAATATTATGAATATAATACCTTCTAAGAATACAGCTGTTAATGCAGTTTCCCATGAATACCCCATTGTAAGTACTACTGAATAAGCAAAGAATGCATTTAGTCCCATACCAGGAGCTAAAACAAATGGATAGTTAGCAGTAAAAGCCATAAAAAGCGTTGCAATAGCTGCAGATAAAGCTGTAGCTGTGAATACTCCACCAAAGTCCATCCCTGCTTCAGATAGTATCAATGGATTTACAATTAAAATATACGCCATTGTCATAAACGTGGTAATACCAGCAAGAATTTCGGTTTTTGCATCAGTCTTGTGTTCATTAAGCTTAAAAACTCTTTCTAATGTACTCATAATAAACCCCCTATAATTTTATTTTTCCCCTTAAACACTAAACTGCTCTAGCTTTCTATTTTTACCCCCCTTCCGATTAGTTTTAGTGATATGAACGGTGTTCTTATCTTTGCTAGATTTAGAGTGCATTCTATAGTACATCCACTATTATAATTATTAAATATATAAGTAAAGATTATATACTTAATAATCATAATACTCAAACTATTTAATAGCTTCATAATGCCATTTTTCCATTTTAAAGCAATACTCTATATATTGGAAAACGTTTTTCATATATTTTCAAAAAAATTAATTATGATTTTCTATTGTAGAGCTTTACGCTACATATTATATATAGCGTAAAGCCTACTTATAATAGAACCTATTTAAATACTATCTCACTACTGACTCAAGGATTTCAAAGTTGTTTACATCTACTAATCCTTTATCACTTATTTTCCATTTTGGACTTGTCGATAATGCTAAGAATGAAACGTGCATAAATGGAGCATGTAGTGTTCCACCTAATTGATCTCTTACAGTTGCTTCTAGACTAGCTATTTTAGCACTTACTTCTGAACCTGTTAATTCGTCAGTTATAAGTCCTCCAACCGGAAGAGCTAGTTCGTCTATAACTCTGCCATTATTAGCAACAGCAACTCCACCACCCATTTCTATAACTCTATTAACTGCAGCAACCATGTCTCTCAAATTAGTTCCTGTAACAGTTATGTTATGGGTGTCATGAGCGATTGATTGTGCAAATGCACCTTGTTTTAGTCCAATTCCTTTAACCATAGTTTTACCGATGTTTCCATTACGTCCATATCTTTCTAAGTTAGCTAAATATATTACGTCTTGACTAACATCAGCTTCAACTACTCCTCTGTTAACTCTAACCTGAGCTTCACCAGTTTCTGTTAAGTTTTGATCTGGTATAGCTTGGATGTATCTAACTGTAGCAGTATTTCCATCTGCAGCAATCTCTAAATCAGCTTCAGTTATAGGTGCTCTTTTTACTGAATTTTTAACTACATCTGGATAAGTGTATTTTGGTAAATCTATTAACAATTGTCCTTGTGAAGCTACTAATTGTCCTTTTATGAACACAGCTTCTACATTCATTTCTTTCAAATCACTTATAACTGCTATATCAGCTACTCTTCCTGGTAAAAGAGCTCCTCTATCATTTAATCCCCAATAAGTCGCAGGGTTTATTGTTGCCATTTGTATAGCTTCAATTGGATCTACCCCTTCTCTTATTGTTCTTCTTATGATATCGTTCATATGGCCCGATTTTTCTAAATCTTCAGCTACCATATCGTCTGAAACTAATACAAGTCTTCTTGAATCTAATCCTTCTTCAGTTACGGCTCTTATACATTCAGCCATATTTCTTTGAGTAGAACCCTCTCTCATAAACACATAAACACCTTGTCTTAATTTCTCAACACATTCTTCTTTGGTTGTTGTTTCGTGACAAGAACAGGTTCCTCCACAACATATTATATGAGCTGCTAAGTCTGCACCAAATAATTCTGGAGCATTACCATCAACTGGTTTACCTATACTTTTAGCATACATTGTTGATGTTAAAAGATCTGTTATTATATCTGGTGTGTTTTTATACACGTGTTTAGCTAATGAGAATCCTTGTAATTCTCCTATACCAAATATATTTGGATAGTTTAAAAGATCTTCCATATCTTTTGAATTTACGTCAACACCCGCTGTTTCAAGACTTGGCGCGTCAGGAGTTAAAGCCGGAACCTGTAATCTTACAAAATTTGGCACTGCACTACATTCATCAGCCATAGCTTTCATAGCTACTGGTCCTAAAGCATTACCAATTTCGTGTGGGTCAGCTATTAAAGTAGTTGTTCCTGACGGTATTGATAATCTTGAAAATTCAGTAATAGTTAACATACTACTTTCAAAGTGCATATGTGAATCCATGAAACCTGGTGATAGATACATTCCTCTTACATCTACAACTTTTGTATTTGGTCCTATTAATGATTGACAATCACCAACAAGGGCAATATAATCTCCTTTTATAGCAATATCAGCTGTATAAACTTCTCTGGTGATTACATTTACAACATTCCCACTATATAAAACTATATCTGCAAATTTATCATCAGCCATTAAAACATCTATTAATTCTCTGTATTCCATTGCTTGCTTTACATCTTGTGGTTTTAACAAGCTTACGCCTCCTTTCTTTTGTTACTTCTCTAGCAATTCTTTGTAAACATCGATATTGTCAACAATTCCTACAATAGCTGCATCTATAGATGATTCCTTCCTTAAAGCGGCAATTCTCGCCGCTGTACCTTTTGTATAGATAACTACTTCACCAATACCAGCACCTACTGTATCTACAGTAATTATAGGCTCTCCTATCGGTTTATATTCTATATTTAAAGGTTGTGTAAGCATCAGCTTGCAGCCTACTAAAGAATCATCCTTTCTAGTAGCAACTACTGTGCCTATAACTCTACCTATATGCATTTTATCTCTCCTTTAAGTTTAAAGTGTTATCTCTTAATAATCTTTATCCCTAGTTGTTTTGCCGTGTCATAAGCTAGAGGAGTAATAATTGCTCTCATAGGTACAGTTAGTTCTTTCCTGTGAGTGCTTAATTCTAACAAATCCTTTTCAGTTATCACGTTTTTAGTAGTGATATTTTCTTCGCTTACTAACTTATGGGTACTCTCAACTTGCGGTTCTTCACTTACGCTGTTCTTAAATACATTAAGCATTTGAACAACATAATCCTTTCTTTCAACCCTAGTCACACCCATTTTTTGTATTCTATCTATATAGTCATCCATTATTTGCTGAAGCATTAATGTTTGCGATTTATTTCCTCTATAAGTACTTACATTATGAAAATCAACAAGCATTGATTTTCCATGCCACAATGCCTGCCAAAGCAATGTAGATACAAAGTTATCTTGTATGCCTAGAGCAAGCTTAGCAGCAGTATCTTGAGTAGTCATCGGCACTATTATACCGTCAACACTCTCAATGATTTCTCCAAAAACAAGCTTATCTTCTTCAGTATAAATTTTACATGGTTTAAGTGAGGTTTTTATTGACTGTAACCCGTCACTGCCTATAACGTCAATACCGTTATCGGATACGGCTACATCAAATGTAAAGCCATATCTTCTTGCTTTGGACAGTTCTCTTAGCACCTCATTTAATCCAAAGCTAGTTCCAGTAAATACAGCTAATACATGTTGATTTACAAAGGTCATGTTTTGATAGCCTTTATTTGTATTAACATTAATTTTAGCTTCAGTATTTATTTTCTGAACAAGCTGATTAATTATATCATTTGTTAGATTGTACTTATCCATATTCTAACACCTCATAAGTTGCTGCTACCATAATCTAATTATGGTAGCTCAACACAACATTATTCACTCTTTAATATCACTCTTTCAACTTCAGAGTGTGGTCTTGGTATTACATGTACTGAATGTAATTCGCCAACTCCTCTTGCAGCCTCTGCACCTGCGTCAGTAGCTGCTTTAACAGCCCCTACATCTCCTCTTACCATTACTGTTACTAAACCAAAACCAATTTTTTCATATCCTACTAAAGTTACGTTAGCTGCCTTAACCATAGCATCAGCCGCTTCTACAGCACCTACTAAACCTTTAGTTTCTACCATTCCTAATGCTTGACTCATCATTATTCCTCCTTAATATTACTTTTTATTTTCTTCTTTATTTTTAATCTCTTCAGTGTTTACTTTCTTTTGTTTTTTATCATCTTTTTTTTGCTCTGTTTTGCTTACCTCATTCTTATCTTTTAAGTTTTTTTCAAACTCTGCAATAAGTCTATCAACTTCTTCATGTGGTCTTGGTATTACGTGTCCAGAAACTACAGTACCTACTCTGTTTCCTGCTGATACTCCAGCGTCAACAGCAGCCTTTACTGCGGCAACTTCTCCTGCTATATGAACTGTAACGCTAACTGCCTTACCAACTCCTATTACCTTGTCATATCCAATTAATGTAACATCAGCTGCTTTACTTGCTGCGTCTAATGCTGTAATTGCTGTTGTTAATCCTATTGTTTCGATTAGTCCTAAAGCTGCTCTCACAATTACACCTCCTTATATACTATCACTTGAGTAAGGAGCCTTTTTTTCCTATCGAGTCTAAAGATACTTTAGGAATATAAGCCTCTAAGTTATTTATTACACCTGTCCTTACATAGTTTGATGTACTAGTTTTTTGAAACTTTTTATCTTGTACTGAAGTGTCTTTTGGTTCTATGTTCTTTTTAGCTTTACCTGCTAACTCGCTTAAAGTTGTCATAGTATTAGACTTTTGAGTTATTGGATTTTCTTTTTTCTGTGTTTTATTATTGCCTTTAATCAAATCTTCCAGATTGATTTTATTAATAGGATTACTCCTAGCATTTGCAACATCATTAAAACTATTCGATGTATTGCTATTTGTATTACCCTTGGTTAAACTGTCTAGTGTTCTTAGCATTTGATTAGAATTCATATTTCCATTTTTCTTCTTGCCAATAATGCTTTTAAGCAACTGCTCACCTTTACTGTCTACATGAACTGAATTAAAAGAATTATTTGAAGAGCTATATCTTGTGTCAATCTTACTACTTCGCTGTGTAATATTATTCATAACCACTCTTGCTAATGGGTTAGCCATTATTTTCACCACCATTTAGCTATTATAGTATTTTATCTACTTCTTCATGAGGTCTAGCAATAACATTAGTTGAAATAATCTCTGCTATTTGACCTGCTGTTTCTTTTGCATTATCCACAGCTGCATTTACAGCGGCAACTTCACCTGACACTATTACTGCTACTATACCAGAGCCAACAAAATTAACATCGACAATGTGTACGTCAGCAGACTTAACCATAGTGTCAGCTGCCTGTATTGCAGCCACTAAACTTCTAGTTTCTACCATGCCTATGGCCTGTCTCATACTCAACTACCACCTTCGCTTATTTTTTCATTCCTGGAAAATATTTTTGAATGTTTATTTCACCTTCGAATCCAGGTATCTCTGCCATTTCAAACAGATGAGCCTTTTCACCCAAAGGTTTTGTTGCATCTATACCCATTTTATCAGTTATTCCACGGGCAACATGTGATGCTTCAAGTCCTGAGCCTAAAGCTCCAGGTATTATAACTACATCCTGTGAAGCCTGAACTCTAGAAGCTAATGCAAGTTCTACACTGCTTGGATCGTATATATCTATATCTTCATCTACTATAACAACATGCTTAATATCATAAAAAGCACCAAGTGAAGCTAAGATTGCAGACTTACCATCACCTGCTTTTTGTTTGTTTATAGAAACAATAGCATGTAATCTACATCCACCACCTATAGTGATATTTACATCCTTAACATCTACTGTGTTCTTAAGAGCAGCATATAATTCTACTTCTCTAATAAGGCCATTTGCAAGATGCTCTTCCCTACAAGGAAATGCATGCTGGAATATTGGATTATTTCTATGCATTATAGTTCTAACTTCCATTACAGGGTTTGGAGCTACTTCTCCATAGTATCCCATAAGTTCACCAAATGGTCCTTCTATTTCACGTCTATTTGGTACTAATACTCCCTCTAGTACCATTTCTGCATAAGCTGGAACCTCTAAGTCAACTGAATGACACTTGACAAGTTCAAGAGGCTCACCTCTTAAAGCACTGTCAACTTCATACTTATTAAGTCCATATCTTCTAGAACCTATTTGAGATGCTAAAAGGAAAGTAGCGTCGTATCCAAGTACGACAGCGCACTCTAAAGGTCTATTGATTTTTTCAAATTCAGCAAATTGTTCTCTCAATGCAGGTGAATGTCCAGATATTAGTGCACTTATTATATTGCCTTTGTTTATCTGAAACCTTCTTACCGCCATATGTGTATGACCTGTTTCCGGGTCTCTTACTATAAACATGCCTGCAGTTATAAAACTTGATGAGTCCTTACCATGCGATGTAGGCACTGGCAACATTCTTTGTATGTCTATATTTCTTGTAATTATGTTTTCCTTTATTGGACCATTGTCTACTAATTTAGTAGGTTGTGGATTTGCTATAGCATTCATGTACTTAAATATTCTGTCTTCAGGCATTGTATTAGTCATCTTATAGTAAAGTTCTCTATTCCCATACAATCCACCTATTACAGGCATATTGTACCCTTTAACCTTATTAAATATTATTGGTTTTCTGTTTTGAAAGTATCTAAGCACTGCACCTAACTCAAATTTTGGATCAACTTCTACATTACAATGTTCTAATTCACCCAATTGATTTAACTTATCTAATGTTGCTCTTAACATTTGTGTCTCCATTTTTCTTTCCCTCCTTTCAGTCTTATTCTCCCCATCTCTTAATCAAGTTATGTTCAATTCCTACTTGATCTAATGCTCTTCCTACAATAGCACTTACTATATCCCCTATGCTCTCTGGATGATTATAGAACCCTGGAGATGCAGGCAATACTGTTACGCCCATTCTAGCGAGCTTCAGCATGTTTTCTAAATGAATAACACTTAGAGGGGTCTCTCTTGGTACTATTACAAGCTTCCTATTCTCTTTAATTATAACATCTGCAGCTCTTGTCAACAAACTATCAGATAGTCCATTGGCAACAGCAGCTACAGTTTTCATTGAAGAAGGCATAATAATCATTGCATCTGTCTTAAAAGATCCACTGGAAATTGGTGCTGCCAAATCTTTGTTGTCATGATAGTATGAAGCAAGTCCCTTAAGTTCTTCTAGGTTTATTCCACATTCATGTTCCACAACATATTCTCCCATAGTGGATACTACTAGATGAGTTTCAACACCAAGCTGTTGAAGAACTTTTAATAGAGCAACTCCATATATTGCACCGCTTCCACCTGAAATTCCTACTATTATTCTCATTCTGTCCCCTCACTTTCTCTCTAAGCCATTAGTCGTATTACATACATTTATATTGTTACCATCAAATATAGTATAACATTCTATCAGACTATAAAAAGCCGTCTATAAAAATTTTAATCTGGCGACTTTTTATACTCAGGATGGTTTCTTTTGTATGTTCTTTAATTATGGGTATGTATGACTGTCCTCATTTTGAGGACAGTCTTTGTTAAACTATTTTACTTTATTTTCTGCGTCTCCTCCGCCTAACCATGGGTCAATGCCTTTTTCCCATGCATCGAAATATTCGTCAGTTGTCATAACTTTTGTAAAGATGCTTAAGTCCTTTAATCCATTTTCATGTAATTCATCAGTTTTTGAATGAACTGCATCACTTAAAGTTATAACCTTGTATGCGTTGTATAGAGCATCTGATGCTGAACTTCTAACACATACGTTAGTCCATGTACCAGTAACAACTACAGTGTCTATATTTTCTTCTCTTAAATATAAATCTAAGTCAGTGTGAGCAAACGCACTGTGTCTTCTTTTTTGAACAATGTATTCGCCTTTTGCTGGACGAAGCGCTTCTACGAAGTCTGACCCCCAAGTTCCTTTTACAGCGTGAACTGGTCTTACTTTAAAGTCAGCATCGTTTTCTCTATGAGCTTCTTGGATGTGTACTAATTGAACATCATCGTTTCCTTCTGCATTTCTTGCTCTAACCCATTTAAATATTCTTTGAAGAGTTGGAGTTATTTTTGTTGTACCTTCGCAGTATAACGCTCCTTTTGGATCTGCAAAATCATTTAACATATCGATTACAAGAATAGCATGTCTTGACATTGTGTTTCCTCCTTTAAAATAATTATAATTTAATTTTATAAACCATATTTTCAGGTTTTAAAGTTTATGGCGTATTATGCGCTAAATACGCCATAAACAGCAGTATAGTATGTTATTATATTAGTATTTTATTGTTCTGTCTAGCTTCATTATTTGTTGTCTTTTCACAAATTGTCCAAATCCAGGCTTAACTTTCATTCCTCTAATTCCTCTTACGTGCTTATCTATTACTTCTGGATGAACTTTTCTATAACTTCTTTCATATTCAGCACTGTATAGGTTAGGATATACATCAAATATTTTCTTATATTTATCTGCTACTCCTTTTGGATATTCATGAACTAAATCATTTAATTCTTGATCAGTCATTGATGCTAATGCGCTTTCATCTATATCTTCATATACTAAATGTCCACGTACTACTGTTTTTGCTACCTTTCCTGTTAGTTCCATTCCTTCAAGTGGAGTATATCCACACATTGAAGCTTGTTCTTTAGGATTAATAGTCCACTTTTTATCTAAATCTATTATTGTAAAGTCAGCATCTGAACCTATATGCATAGCACCTTTCTTTGGATATAGTCCATAATGCTTTGATGCGTTAGTTGAAAGAATATCTACTAATTTGCTTAGTGAAATTCTTCCTTTATTATAACCTTCACTTACTATAACAGGAACCATAGTTTCAACACCAGGAATTCCTGGGAATGCTGTCCATATATTTAGACCTTCTTTAGTTTTTTCACTTTCTAATTCATAAGGAGCATGGTCAGTAGCTATGAAGTCAATGCTTCCATTTTGAATTCCTTCCCATTGCTCTTCGTTATCTCTTTTAGTTCTTAATGGAGGAGCTATTTTCGCACATGCTCCGTGTTTTGACATTGCCTCTTGATAGTTTAGTGTTAAATAATGAGGACAAGATTCTGAAGTTACATTTAAACCTCTTTTCTTAGCTTCTCCTACTAATTTAGCACCTATGCCTGTACTCATGTGTACTATATGAAGTCTAGCACCTGACGCTTCAGCAAAGCTTATTCCTAGTTCAATAGCTACTTTTTCAGCTAATTCCATTCTAGCTTCTGCCCAAGCTGGACCATCCATTCTTCCTTCTTCTTGGAACTTCTTAACATAGAAATCGCACATTGCAAAATTTTCTGCGTGTATTCCTATTGGAAGTCCTGTTTTAGCAACTGCTTTAAAAGCCTCATACATTTCTGGGTCAGTAACTCTTGGATATGTTGGAACTGATGGTGTCATGTAAACTTTAAATGCTACTACACCATAATCAGCTTGTTCTTGTACATGGTGTAACTGTCCTTCTCTTACGTCTTCTCCAGTAACTCCACCCCAGAAAGCATAGTCAACTAAAGCTTGTGGATCACATAAATCTTTCTTTAATTCTAATTGTTCAACAGTTCTTACTGATGGAACTGAACAGCAAGGCATATCTATAACAGTAGTTACTCCACCAGCTGCAGCTGCAGCAGTACCAGTTAAAAAGTTTTCTCTATGAGGGAATCCTTGATACATAAAATGAGTATGTGAATCAATACATCCAGGGATAGTTAATTTTCCTTCAGCATCGATTATTTCCTTTGCATTAGCACCTTCTACGCAATCTGTAAATCCTGCTATTTTTTCATCTTTTACTAATATATTAGTAACAACTGTGTCATCGCCTTGAGGAATTCTGGCGTTTTTAATAATTACATCATACATTTTAACTCCTCCTTTTATACAATTATTATAATTTGGGTTATCGTTTTCACGGATATGTTTTCACAAATCTAGAGTAATATTCCTCTAGATTTGTGATATTTAGAATTTTTATTAGAATAATCCTACAATAGTACCATCTGGTAGAACATCCATTTTGTTTGCTGCTGGAACTTTTGGTAATCCTGGCATTGTCATTACATCTC
>NZ_JBNPXI010000039.1:0-27476 GCF_050433385.1 Brassicibacter mesophilus | reverse complement strand
AATATATCCAGTAATAGTTTATAAGAAGCATATTTTTTTCTAAAAATAAATTGGTAAATTTATCTTGATGTAATTCTACTAGCACATCAGGTTAAATTATTTATTGTTTAAATATTATTCTGTCCAAGGAGCATTAACTTGAGTTGCATCAAATACAAACGTGAAAGCTGCTGTTGCACCTTGATAGTCATTATTAGCTTCTTGTGGAAGCATAAATTCAATTGTAAATGTGCCAGTTGAATTTGCTGCAATATTTCCTAATTCTACATATCCAAGTTCATCAATATCTGTAAATGCTCCACCATTAACACTTACCTGTAAAGGAGTAGCTCCATCGTATAAAAGATTTTCAGCTAAAGCTTCTACGCTCATTCTGTATTTAAATTCTAATGATCCAGTATTTTCAACGTTTATAGTTTTAACACCTGAAGTCCAGCTTGGATAAATATTATCCACTGACATTTCAGAAGTTAGCTGCTGAACAACACCGTCGTCTCCACCAATTTCTAATGTTCCAGTCTCAAATACATTGCCTGTACTAGTTGCTTGGCTTGTAAACCATGCATATGATCCTAATCCTGCACCAAATGCTAATAAACCAATTAATACTAAACTTAATATCGCTTTTTTACTCATTTTTAAATTTCCTCCTTAAGTCCCATAATTTTTTTTGGCTTTTTTGATACAATAATAACGAAAGGTTTTTTTAAGTCTTTCTTTTTATGGAGGGCTATCTTGGCAGAGATATCCCTTTTCCATTTTTATATATATAAATGTTCACCTCCTGTACTGCAGTTTCTCTTCCATTGCCAAGGTATGTATAAGGAAAATACTATGATTTATATTTCCACATTGTCTTGATGATTAGAGTCTTCACGTTTATCTTGATTCATCGCTGACAACATGTTCTTTATTTCTCCTCCTATAAGGAAAAATATAGGCAGTAAAATTAATAACACAAATCCAATAGGACTTCTAATAAAATTTCCCACGTAACCCCCTTTGGGTATTCTAAATGCTAATACTCCTACAAAATGCTCAGGAGTTATTAATCCACTATCTTCTGTATTATTAGCATCTCCTTTTGTTCTAAATGTTTTTGTTCCATCTTCTTCCAATATATCTACTACTCTATGTGTTACTAGAGTAGTTTCATTAACCTTAAAAGTTATTACATCTCCTGTATTCACATTTTCATAATCAACATCTTTTACCACTATCATATCTCCTGGTTGGAGTAGAGGTCTCATGCTTCCAGACAAAACAGACATAGGTTTATATCCTAGTATTGATGGTATAACTCCTGGATGTCTTCTTGCTTGTATCCCTGAATATAGTGACAACACAGCTATCACAATTAGAAATAAAAAAATAATATTTCCTATCCATTTTAAAATTTTTCTTCCTATTGTAATCATCCCCTTTACTCTAGTTTCTTTACAATTCATTACTGAATTATTTACTAATAAGTGTAATTGTATACATATTATTCTGTTCATCTACTGTAAAATTATATGCTTGCTGCAATTTTTTATTCACAAAAATTATTGGATACATTATTTTTTTGCATTTACTTCTAAAGTATCTATTGTATTTTCAAGCTTTCTAAGCCAACAAAAAAAGAGAGCAAAAAGTGTACACTCTTTGCTCTCTTCTATCTTAAATATTTATTTAAACTATTCCAAAACACCCTTTGTATTCTTATATATGAGAAATACAAATACACTACTTAGTGCAAGACTTATAGGTATTGCATAGTATGCGCTCTGAACACCTATTAAATCATTAAGCCATCCAATAAGAAGATTCATTATCATACTCACTGTCGACGCTACTGTTACTACTATTCCCGTTATATACGCACTGTTCTTTTTAAATACTTTACTTATAGTTAATACAAGTGTGGGGAATGTTATGGAGAAGAAAAAACCTGAAGCAGCTATTATAGCTATTCCTCTCTGTCCTAGTAAAAACCCTATTGTATACAAAACAAATGCGGATATAGATGATATCAACACGCTCTTTGTTGCACCTATTTTTTCTACTATAAATCCTCCGAAAAATCTTCCGAGAGTAAATAGTCCGAAAAATAAAGCAGTATAATATGTTCCTTGACTTTCATTATATCTATATACTTCCTTCATAAAGTTTACAAACCAGTTTCCAGTACTCATCTCTGCAGCAACATATAGTCCCAAAGCTATCATATAAAAATATAAAAGCTTATTGGAATAAATAGCTTTGTAGTCTATTTTCCTGTCCTCCTTACTCATTTCAAAAGAAGGTACCTTAATTCCTAAAAAAACAATCATTACAAGACCAAAAAGTATTGCTATAAACAAATATATAGTTCTCCATTCAATCCCATTAAATAATAAGACACCTGTTGTTCTTTGAGTCACTGTTGCACCAAGACCATAGCAGAAGTGAATCATATTCATAAGCAGAGCTTGAAATGATGTCACTATAACTGGTATTAAAGTATTTATAGAGATGGCTAATAATGCTACTCCTACGTTTGAGAAAAAAAGACCTATTAAAAGGACTATAAAGCTAGAGCTCAAATATAGACCTACTAAGGAAAGTGCTACAAATAAAAAACCCATTACCATAACTTTTTTATGTCCTATTTTCTCGCAAAGGGTACCGCCAATGTATGTGAAGGTTATATACCCTAACGAACTCATGGCAAGTACTATACCCATTTGTGTATTACTTGCCGTAAAGTCTTGTTTAAACGAAGGAATAAACACACCTCTTACATTATCATTCATAGCAACTAAAAACATTATAACAAACATAAAAGCTATTAGTAATCTGTTGCCTTGAGCTTTCAATATATCACATCCTGTTTAATTAATAATCACTAAGGATCCCACCGGAACATTATCATAAATATATTTTGCTACATCAACAGGGAGGCGTATACATCCATGGCTTGCCGGTTGCCCTAGCTTATCTGCTTCCTCTTGTATGAGTTGTTTGTCTTCTGTAAATGGCAATGAATGAAATAGATATGTCCCTTTAAAGCCTACCCAGTATTTCATCCCCTGTTCAAATCTTTTAACGTAAAACCATTCTCCTCTTCTTCCTTTTTCTATCTCAAATACACCCTTTGGTGTGAAGTTGTCCCATAGTCCTGCTGAACCTTTAGCTTCACTTACTAGCTCTCCATCCTTATATATCTTCAATAACTGATCATCCTGATTAAATATGAGAGCATAGCCATCTACATTCTCGTTATATTCATGAGGCGGTATCTCTTTAGATCTGATATACCTTGCATCAGCGTATCCAAAGCTACCGTCTTTTAGTTTTACTTTAAACCATCCATATGGTAAAGTCTCAACAAGTTCAACTTTCTCTAAGTCTTTCATTTTATATATTACTTTACTATTAGTATCCTTCTCCTCGTAAATCTTGGTTATCCCGTTCTTTTCTATAGTATTGAGGGCTTGTCCAATATATTCACCTTCTATGCTAATCTCTTCACTATCTTCATTAACACTATCATTTTGATGATTTTCATTGTTTATAGGCTTATCACTTTCATATTGCTGAATATCATCATTTTGATCCTTCACATTTTTATCACTATCTTGATTACTCTCATCAACAGTCTGGTCATTCTGTTCTTCAATATCTTCTTTGCTGCTATCCTGTGAACCTTCATCAGCTTTTGATACATCAAGTCCTGGTAATTTTACATTGCTCCTTTTCGCATCAGAGCAACCCCCTAAGACAAGTGTACCTATTATAAGTGCTAAAATTATTTTCAGTCTCAAATCATTCCCGCCTTTTCTATATTTTTTGATAAATTTATTATATCAAATACTATTTTGCTTTGCTATAAATGCAAAAAATATAAGTCAAGGATTTTCCTTGACTTATATTTTAGCTTATCTGTATTTTCTTTTCCTCACTACAAATAGTAACCTCTACTGTTTCTGTCAATATATCAGAATAACTATAAGATACCCTTCTTATAGAATCGTATCCTCCATCGATCTTTACTACGAATATGCTTGGGTAGGCACTTTCTATAACTCCTTCTCTGATTGTTGTCTTTTTTCTACCTTTGTTAGCCTTGAGTCTTACTTTTTGACCTACGCAGTTTTCTACATTAGCTCTTATTTTTGCTAAAGTGTTTCTCTCTAACAAACAATCACCTTCCTTCAGAATATGCCATATATAATACTATCATATTATAGCTTTATTGTCAAATATAAAATTTCATTTTACTACATTTTAATAAACCTTGTCAAATACAAATTTGCAACAAAATCATATAAAAATCTTCATAGTTATACTAGTATCTATAATATTCTACGATACCCGATGCAATAGATTCTACAATCTTGTCGATATAATGGTCATCAGCAAGCTTTAGTTCTTGTTCTGGATTAGTAATATATTCTAATTCAATTTGTAGAGAACTCATTGATACTTCTCTAAGCAGGTAAAAATCAGCTGTTCTGATTCCCCTGTCAAGAATAGAAGTATTCTTTACTAAGTTTGACATAATAAACTTAGCTAGTGCTTCGCTATCTTTATCGCTTCTATAGTGATATATTTCACATCCGTGTATTGCAGAATTAGAAAACGAGTTCAAGTGCAAGCTTATAAAAAAATCGGGCCTCATTTTATTTGCATACTCTGCCCTTTTACTTAAAGAAACATATTCATCTTTTTCTCTAGTCAAATAAACAGTTGCCCCTAGTTTTCTTAATGATTCAGATAGTTTTGTACCTATATTAAGCACAACTTCCTTTTCCTTTATTCCATGTTTGCCTATGACATCCTGACTATTATTTCCTCCATGACCAGGGTCTATCATTATTATTCTTCCATTTAAAGGTCTTTCTATACATGGTTTTTCCAGTTTTTTTATTTCTATTCCAGTAAAATAGTAATTTAAAATATCAAAAAAATTATGTCCTTCTAGTGCCATCTGATTGCCCCCATATTGACATAATCCTAGTCCATCACCTTTGCCTCTTGTAACGAAGATGATAGAATCTGGAGCAAAACTAAATCTAGTAGAGTTAAGACCTAGCAACTCCATTATTTCAGTACCCTTGAATTCTTTCCCTGCTATTTTAAGACTTATAACTCTTCCCTGTTCATCCCTCTTAACCTCATCTATATATCCACATATCTCAGATTTTAGGGTTGGTCTTAGCTTAGGAAAACTAATATTAAGCTTATCTTCAATTTCTTTAATTGATATATGCTTATATCCTTCCCAGTTCGGAGAAGTATTGCAATAGTCACATAGCACCTTTCTAAGATAAAGTACTCTATTTGCCATAACATTCTCAGAATTCTCAGTGGATCCTCCACAAGTATCATGATATCGAGCTTCTATAGGCTTATTATCTACTGTTATAATTAACCCCTTGGTCTCTTCTACGGCTTTTGAAATCTTTTTCATTTTCTTTTCATATTGAGCTCCCCACAGTTTTCTCAAATAGTCGTAGTCAAAAACCTTTGTACAGTGATCATCACACATATCACATCCTTGATACTTTGAACAACCCATACCATTAAAAACCTTGGCCAACTTGGCTATTTGTGTTCTAGCTATTATTGCCTGTGCTTTTATAAGTTCGCAATGAAAGTTAATATTTATTTGTGCTGCCACCATCAATTTTACCATCTCTTCTAAAGCAACCTTTTCGACCCTTTCTTCTATATGTTTGAAAACATCTATATAAATTAAATTATTATCCAACACAAAAATACCCCCTCATTAAATCTGTCATCTGATGAATCACATTGCATTTATCAATAAAAACATTAATATTATTAAGCAATTTTAGATATAACTTGATATAATATATAGTATGAATTTGCTGGTTTCTTTGTGCATGTCGCATATTTGTTTAATGTCTGTCAAACATTGTTTATCATGGTATAGCAAAAAGATTAATTAACGCATAAATAATATTATTCTTATTTACAGTAATAAATAAAATTTTTTAAGAAAAGGAAGGAAATTTGTCGTTGTATGTATAATTACATATAATAAATATTGTTATTTTTGGAAGGAGGAAAAGGGGCAATCCCTAAAATATGAAAGGAACTATAGTTTCCGCATGGATTAAGACATCAAGAAAATTATATGGTGATTCAATAGTAAACGAGGCCATGAATTCAGTAGGCATACAACCTAACAGAATATTTAAACCTACTGAAGATATTGAAGATTCGTATGCTAGAGGAATAGTTGAAGACTTATCTAGAAAGCTTGGAAAAGAGCCTTATGATTTATGGAAAGAAATAGGTAATGATAATGTTTTGACTTTCTCTCAAGACTATCCAGCATTCTTTGAGCACAAAAACCTATATTCATTCTTAAAATCTATGTATGATGTTCATGTTGTTGTAACACAAAAGATACCTGGAGCAAGACCACCTATTCTGAATATGAGAGCCATTGATAGTAATAAGGCAGAGATGACATACAGCTCTAAAAGAGGTATGTTTGGTTATTTTCATGGTATGCTCGAGGGTGCTGCAAAGTTCTATAATGAAAATATAACAGTAGAAACTATTGAAAAAACGGATGATTTCACAAGAATACATATTACTTTTGCTGAACAAATTTACTATTTTAAGAAATATAGATTCAACAGACTTCTTTCTTTTGGTTTTATAAAAAAATTCGAACTTAAAGTTGCTATAGCTTCTTTAATACTTGTTGGAGTTCCTAGTCTTATGCTATCAATATTGGCTAACAATACTATAGCCTCTGGAGCTACTCTTGCATTAAGTTTAGTAATTCCTTATTTAGTAACCAAGTTATTATTGTCTCCCTTAAAAAGTATAGTAGCTCAGCTTAACGATTTAAAAGAAAGAAATTATGCTGAAGAAAATGATATATCAACTAATGATTTTTTTGAAGATATAAACAAGCTTATATCAGAGTATAAAGATGTTATAAAAAGTGATTTTGTTGGATTTAAAGGTATGACAGATGAACTCAACGTATTCAGTGATAAGTTCAATGAAATATCTATAAACATGAATAACACTTCTAAAGAAATTTCCGGTGTTGTTGAGCAGGTAGCACAAGGGGCAGTTAGCCAAGCAGAAGAAACAGAAGGTTCCGCGTATCTATTAAACAACAATATCAACACTCTAAATCAGATAGTTGATAATGAGAATAAGAGCAAAGAAGAGCTTGAAAATGTAGTAAACAGAATAAGCAAAGGATATGATGAATTAAGAAATACTTCATCAAGTCTGGAAAGCATACTTGGTGAATTTGAAACAGTAAAGGAAAATAGTTTACGTGTACAAGGTAGAGCTAAGGATGTCACAAAGATAGTTGAAGCTGTTGAAAGCATTGCTGACCAAACCAACCTTCTTGCATTAAATGCTGCTATTGAAGCTTCACGTGCTGGTGAGTTCGGAAGAGGTTTTGCAGTTGTTGCCGGGGAAATTAGAAATCTTGCAGAAGAATCTAAGTCAGCTGTAAAGGATATAAACGAAAATCTTGTTTCCTTCATAAGTGAAATTGACTCCGTTGTAAAACAAATAGAGCAGCAATACGTTGTGTTAAATAATGAAAATGATAACCTATCTAATGTAGCTGATACTAATCATGACATTGTTATTTCAATTAAGGATGTGTCTAATGGATTAATTGAGATGATAACTCAGCTCACTCAGGAAACACAGGCTATAAACAGAGTGTCTGAAAACATTGAGTCCCTTGCAGCTATCGCAGAAGAAAACTCTGCTTCTTCTGAAGAAGTAAGCGCAAATGTAACTACTTATGCTCAAGAAATCGAAAAAATGATGGAAAACATAAGAGAATTTAAAAAGGTTTCTGAAGCATTCAAAAAAGATTTAGAAATATATAGAATGTAATATTTGCAAAGAAAAATCTATTAGCAAATATATGACTATTTAAATTTGAAAAAAGAGAGTTAAAAAGAATAAAAGAAAACCCGTAAGCTTGACAATGGCATGTTCACAGAACATAAAGCTTACGGGTTTTCTTTTATTTTAAACTGGAATAGTTTCTCCAATATATTATTCTATACACCAAGTACCTTTATAAATTCAACTTCTGGATCTTCTGTACCTTGCAATGAACTGTGCTGATTTTTCAACATCTGTACATAATTGATAATATCTTCACTTATTCTCTCACCAGGTGTAATTATAGGTATTCCTGGAGGATATATCATTATTGACTCTCCGCTAATCTCACCTTCTGCATCTTCAAGCTTAACTAATTTTTTCCTGCTGTAAAACGCATCTCTAGGTGAAACTATAACCTCAGGATTTTCAAGTACTGAAGTTTTATCAAAGTTAACTTTGGTTCCTCTATATTTAGAACTTATATCTCTAAGTGCCTCTATTAATGTATTAACTGACTCTTCTGTATCACCAGTGCTTACCAAGGCAAGAATGTTAAATACATCTCCCATTTCTACTTGAATATTATACTCATCTCTCAGAATATCGTAAACTTCAAAGCCTGTAAGCCCTAGCTCTGATACATTAATCCCTAACTTTGTTTCATCAAAACCAAAAACACCAGGTGTTCCTATAAGTTCAGTACCAAATGCATAAAGGCCTCGTATTTTATTTATTTCTTCTCTTACATACCTGCTAAGCTCAAGAGCTTTCGTTAATAGTTCTTCGCCATGAACAGCCAATGTCTTTCTGGCCACATCTAAGCTGGACATCAGCAAATATGAAGCACTAGTTGTCTGAGTCAAGGTAAGTACAGTTTTTACTTGTTTAGGATCTATCAATCCTTCTTTTAGTAAGAGTATCGAGCTTTGAGTGAGTGCCCCTCCAGTTTTATGTGAGCTTACAGCACACATATCTGCACCAAGCTCCATAGCATCTGGTGGTAATTCATTGTAAAAGCTAAAGTGTGCTCCATGCGCCTCGTCAACTAATACTGCCATACCATATTTATGTGCTAATTTAACTATTCTCTTAATGTCTGATGTAGCACCATAATATGTTGGATTAACTAAAAATACTGCTTTTGCATCAAAGTGCCTAGCTATAGCCTTCTCTACTGTTTCTAAGGAAACTCCCATAGCTATACCTAAATCTTCATTTATTTCAGGCTGCATATACACAGGCTCAGCACCACTTAAGATAAGTCCATTGATGGCTGATTTGTGTGCATTTCTAGGAAGTATTATCTTATCTCCAGGCTCACAGACACTCATAATCATAGCCTGTACCCCTGAAGTAGTTCCGTTCACTAAAAAAAATGCATGGTCAGCCCAATAAGCTTCTGCTGCTAGATCCTGCGCTTCTTTAATAACACCTATAGGATTGTTTATGTTGTCTAGTGGTTTCATAGAGTTAACGTCTATCTCAAGCACCTTATCTCCAACAAAATCTGCAAATTCTTTTAAGCCTTTTCCGTGCTTATGACCAGGCACATCAAAGGGAGTAACTTTCCTCGCATGATACTCTTTCAAAGCATCAAATAAAGGAGTTTTATTTTGACTTGTCAACATTACAATCACTCCTTTTTTTAATTCAATATAAGCATAATTGAAATTTTATACTAGTAATTTTATGTTGTCAATAATATTTTTTTCCATAAATATTATTGTTCTACCCAATTTTTACATGAACAAAAACATAAATCATAAATTATATGTTTCTTATTTTAAACTCATTTATTTTTTATAGTATCTCCCAAAATAAGCGTTTTAACTCAAAAGAAGATTCGAATACTCGAATCTCCTTTAATTAAAACATCTTCTTTTTTGCCAATGCAAATACAGCTATTCCTCCAAATAATATTGTCATTCCAATAATCATTAAAAAAGCATGTGGTGAATTTTGAAGCGGCAATCCTACGTTCATTCCATAAAAACTAAATATCATCGTAGGTATAGACATTACTATTGTTATAGATGCTAAAAATTTCATAACTATATTAAGATTATTAGATATCACTGATGCAAAAGCATCCATCATTCCACTAAGAATATTGCTATATATATTAGCCATCTCTATAGCCTGTTTATTTTCAATTATTACATCTTCAAGCAAGTCTTGATCTTCCGGATACAGTTTTATAAACTCTAGCTTGAGAAGCTTCTCCATGACTATTTCGTTAGCCTTAAGAGATGTTGAAAAGTATACTAAGCTTTTTTCTAAATCTAAAAGTTGTATAAGTTCTTTATTTTTCATTGACTTGTGAAGCTGTCTTTCTATTTTGTTGCTCATCTTATCAATTTGCTTTAGATATAATAAATACCTTGTAGCCATCCTAAAAAGGATTTGAAGTACAAATCTATTTTTCTTAAAAGTCCAGAAATTCTTCACTCGATTTTCTTTGAATTGATCAATAATATAACTTTCTTTTAAACAAATAGTAACTATGTTGTTTTCTAGAACTACTATTCCTAATGGTAATGTGTAATAAACATATGAACCTTCGTCCTCTTCTACCATAGGAATGTCAACTAATATAAATACATGTCCATCTTCCATCTCAATTCTTGAGCTTTCTTCATCATCTAATGGCGCTCTAAGAAAGTCCATATCTACATTTAGCGTCTGATTCACTTTGTGAAGCTCATCTTCTGTTGGGTCTATAAGGTTTATCCAAGCTCCATTTTCAAAATCATCGATTTCATATAGGGAGTTGTCAATTGTTTTGTAGATATTTAGCATATTATACACACCTCACTACAATATATTTCCCTTGCCATTTCCCTATTATGTCTACAGAAATCATATAATTCAAAAACTATGAAATAAACCTATTATCTATATGATGTGATGAAAATAGGGAAAAACATGGGATATTAAATTTTAATAATCTATCCGTCCTATACAAACTAGGCCCTTCGTCCACTTCCATCACACTCCTCACAAATTAATTATTTTACACAATAAAAAAAACCTCCCACCAAGTGAAAGGCACACAAAACCCAACACCTGTTGGGGTTTAGCACTATATAGCTTAGGTCATACCAGCCACATTAGATATAACCTTTTCGATTATAACTGTTTTACCCATTGGCATCTCTGGATGTTTCTGGGCAGTGGCATATTTCTATATAGGAGCCTCTCCTAACCAGGTTATCTTATTATACTTATATCTTATTCTATAATGTTAACATTTGCAAGGGAAAATGCAGGTAATAAGCAAATTTATTTGTATATCTGTTTAGAAGTATTGTCTCTGTATCTATGAATATGCTCATCCACATAGTCTGTTCTTCCTTCAAAATAATGTATGTGTCCTCCTTTTACATGAATAGGTCCGCCGGTATACCCTCTATAAAAATGCCTATGCCTATCATCTACTGTAGTATATCCCTCATAGTAGTGAACATGACCTTTCATCGAACGAATAGATTCGCTAGTATATTGTCTATATCTATGATAATGGCCATCATCATAAGTTGTTCTGCCTTGAAACTGGTAAATATGTCCTACTCTTGATGAGCATCGATAATAGCTATCATAGAAATCATACATACAAATCCCTCCTTAGATGAATCTGGTTGTCTTCTTGTTCTATAGGGATATTCATCATAAGGAGGAATTGTTACTTAATAAAAAATACTATTTAATATACTTATCTATAATGGTTATGATCTCGTCTATTTTCTCGTCACCCTCGCCATGGAGGATTGCCTCTTTGACGCAGTGCTTTATATGTTGGTCAAGTATACTTAAGTTTGCCTTTTTTAACAACGCTATTACTGCCAGTATTTGCTTAGAAATATCTACACAATATCTCTCATCTTCAAGCATTTTTATAATGCCTTCTATCTGTCCTTTTGAAGTCTTTAAAAGATTTAAAGCTTTCTTTTTTTCTTCATTCATCTTAATGCTCCAATCTATTATTGTATTTCTGTTACTTTAAATCCCACTTCTTTTATCGCTTCTTCTATAACGTTATTATCTACACTGTTTGCTTCTATTTCTGCCCTTTTTCCAGCAAGATCAACACTTACAGAGCTTACTCCTGCTATTTCACTCAAAGCACCTTTCACAGCCATAACACAGTGCTGGCAACTCATACCCTCAATAAATATTGTTTTTTTCATAATATATACACTCCTTTTTATGTTTTATTAAGTGAGTTAGGGAGTTATCCCCTGACTCAGTCTACCTAACTTTAAATCTCTTAAGTCTAAGAGAGTTGCTTACTACTGAAACTGAACTAAATGCCATTGCTGCTCCTGCTATCATAGGGCTTAGAAATCCCAGTGCAGCTAAAGGTATTCCAGCTGTATTGTAGGCAAACGCCCAAAATAGATTTTGTTTTATTGTTCTCATAGTTCTCTTGCTTAATACTATTGCTTTAACAATATCTGTTAGTTCTCCTTTTATAAGAGTTATATCTGCAGCTTCCATAGCTACATCTGTTCCTGTCCCTATTGCAAATCCAATATCAGCAGCTGCAAGAGCTGGTGCATCGTTTATACCATCCCCTACCATACCAACTTTTTTCCCTTGTTTCTTTATTTTCTCAACATTTTCAGCTTTGTGTTCAGGCAAAACTTCCGCTAGTACATTAGATATTCCTACTTGTTTTGCTATGGCATTAGCTGTTCTCTTATTATCTCCTGTTATCATATATATTTCTATATCCATTTTTTGAAGTCTTTCAATGGCTTCCTTTGAACTCTCTTTTACAGTATCAGCTACTGCTATAATTCCACTTGCATTACCATCTAAGGATATCAGCATAGCTGTTTTGCCTTCATCTTCAAGTCTAGAAATATCTTCTTCTATATTATCTATCTGGATTCCTTTATCTTTCATTAGTTTTCTATTTCCCAAATACACATCTCTTCCATCTATATACGAGTATATACCATGCCCTGGTATTGCCTCAAATTTGGCTGATTCATCTATTTTTATACCTTGTTCAATAGCACGATTTACTATAGCTTGCCCTAATGGATGCTCAGATGATTTTTCTGCAATAGCTGCTATTCTTAGTATATTATTTTCATCTTCTTTATAAGAAATTATATCTGTGACTTCAGGTTCTCCCTTAGTTATGGTTCCAGTTTTATCAAACACTATAGCATTTATTTGATGTGCTTTTTCCAAGTGCTCTCCGCCTTTTATAAGAATTCCATTTTCTGCACCTTTACCTGTTCCAACCATTATAGCAGTTGGTGTTGCTAATCCTAATGCACATGGACAAGCTATTACTAATACTGCCACTGCACTTATAAGTGCATGTGTGAAGTCTCCTTTTACAAAATACCATAATAAAAACGTTACTAATGCAATACCTACTACTGTTGGTACAAATACTCCAGATATTTTATCTGCAAGTCTCTGTACAGGAGCCTTCGAACCTTGTGCATCCTCTACAAGCTTTATTATCTGAGCCAATGCTGTATCTTTTCCTACTTTTGTCGCTTTAAATTTAAACGTACCAAATTTATTTATTGTTGCTCCTATAATCTCATCTCCACTTTTTTTGTCAACAGGCAAACTTTCACCCGTAAGCATGGATTCATCAACTGCAGAAGCACCATCTGTTACTATGCCATCTACTGGAATCTTTTCACCAGGTCGTACAACAATTATATCGCCAACAGCTACGTCTTCTATAGGTATATCTTTCTCTTCTCCATTGCGTATGACTCTTGCAGTTTTTGCCTGAAGCCCCATAAGTTTTTTTATGGCTTCTGAAGTTCTTCCCTTTGCCAATGCCTCCAGCATCTTTCCTAATAAAATTAATGTAATTATAACTGCTGAAGCTTCAAAATAATAATCCATAACCCCGATTATTACGTTGTATACGCTATAGAAATATGCTGCCGATGTACCCATAGCTACAAGTACATCCATATTTGCTCCGCCACTTCTTAATGAATGATAAGCTCCTTTATAGAATCTATGTCCTATTATAAATTGTACTGGAGTAGCTAATATAAGCTGGAAATAGCCGTTAGACAGTATAGAGTGAACGCCTGCCATATGAAAAAACATAGCAGAAAATAAAGGTAAACTAAGTATTAATGAGGCAATAAACAGTAGCTTTAAGTCCTTAATTTCTTTTTCTCTTGCCTCTTTTTCTCTATCTTTATTTTCTTCTTGTTCTTCAAAGGCATTATATCCTGTTTTTCTTACTACATTTATCAGGTCATTAGCTGAAACTTCTGCATCTATAAATTCAATCGTACCTTTGTTAAGTGCTAGATTTACATTTGCGTTAGTTACTCCTTTAGTCTTGAGCAACGCTTTCTCTACTCTAGCTGAACATGCCGCACAAGTCATTCCTTCTATATTTATAGTTATTTTAGTAGAAGGAACCTGGTATCCTGCTTTTTCAACAGCCTTAATCATATCTTCTACAGAAAGTTTGTCTTTATCATACTCTATTGTTGCTTTTTGAGCTATCAGATTAACCACAGCTGATTTTACGCCGTCTAGTTTCGATAGAGAACTCTCTACCCTCGTAGCGCAAGCTGCTCAGGTCATTCCGATTACACTTATAGTAACCTTGTCAATTGCCATACTAATCTTCTCCTTTATCAGTTTTATGCTGATATTATAAACATCAATCATCAAAAAATTTTTAAAATGATGTATTTCCTTTAAGATTGACTATTTATAATATATTTACCCTAAAAAGATAAAATAATTAAATCATCTTATCTTCCCCCACCCCACCCTGGGTGTGATTTTATTATAGCATCTATATAGTATTTTGTAAACAAGACTTTTACCGAAATTAAGAAAGTCTTGTTTTGAACATACTTTGCGGAAAGTTTCTATTAAGGAAATCTAGACTTTCCTCTTCATCATAAGCAAAAAAGCCCTTACTTTTTAAGTAAAGAGCTTTTTATATCTAACACAAGCATTCTAAATCTTCAATTTTGTGGATAACAATTTTCTTATTTCCTAACAATTCAATTATGCCTTCATCCTGCATGCTGCTTAGTTTCCTGCTTATAGTTTCCCTAGTAACGCCAATGTAGTTTGCCATATCCTCTCTGCTTAAAGGGAGCTCTAGCTCTATAGTGTTGCCATTTGGTTGACCAAAATCCTTAATAAAACTTATTAGAAGTCCAGCTATTCTTGCCTCTATATCTTTAGTACTAAGGTTCTGTATTAGATTCTCTAACTTAAGTATTCTATCATATACCACTTGTAGTATTTTTAACGCTATTTCTGGATTATGCTTTATTATATTATCAAAGTCATCCTTAGTGAGTTCACACATATTAATATCTTCTAACGCCTCCGCATTAAATTTGTATTCATCTTTTTTGAGCAAGCTCAAGTCTCCTACGAAATCTCCCTCCGAAAGGATGTATAGTATTTGCTCTTTTCCCTCTTTTGTATATTTAAATACTTTTATTTTCCCTCTATTTATGACATAAAGCTTATCTGAAATATCTCCTTCAAAAAATATAATCTGTCCCTTTTTATATTTCTTTCTCGTTATCTTATCGGTGATTTCTTTTAATTGTTGTTCTTGCAAAATAGAAAATATGGATACCTTGTTTGCACAATACCTTCCTTTACATCTTTTACATGCATCTTCTTGCCCACAAATGTCAGCTATTGAATCCATCATAATTCCTCCCCTTCGAACAATTATTCCCTCTAATAATTATTAAAGATTAGAATAAATAATAACTTTATTACTCAACCTAGTATTGAAAATATTCATAATAGTATAATTAGATACTGTCATTGTTTATAGCTGTATGTCTATATTATAAACTAAAGGGAGGTTTTTTTGAATATGAGTAAAGCTCTTGCACCAATACATTATTGGTTATTTAATAAAATACTGCTTCACGAGAAACTGGAAGAAGAAATAATCCAGAAGTTTAGTGAACAATTTGGAAATAAAGTGTATGATTTTGAAAAAGATAATATCGAAAAATATGGTGATAGAATACCTAATGTTTCTTTAGAAGGATTAATAGATACAAATAATATTCATGGTTGGCTCCAAAACAAAATAAGCACAGCTGAAACTAGGCAAGCTGGTATATTAGCTGATTTATTCAAAGAATATAAAAACAATGGTATATTGTTAGCAAAACTTGTATATGAACAGAATGGAATTAAATGTGGCAATGATGCGCGAACAAAATATAGTGTTAATTCTCCTAAAGAAATATATGATGTTCTTAACAATTACATACTAGATGGCATGCCATGTGATAATGTAAATAATATAATAGAATCTGACAGTAACTACTTAGAATACACTCAGGTTAGATGTTTACATATCATATATTGGAACAAGGTAGGTATAGACCCTAGAATAATGTATGATTTGAGGTCTACATGGAATGGAGCCTTTGTAAATGCAGCTAATCCAGAATTTAAATATCAAGTAGATGTAGAAAATATAGGTGGAATAGAAGGTTTTAAATACAAGATATATAGAAAATAATAAAAATATTATAAGCCAAAGTAAACCGTAGATGTTTTCTCATTCTACGGTTTTATTCTGTGCTTCTTAAATATGACACGGACTATAACCGCAATTCATACAAATAAAGCATCCGCCTTCTGGTTTCATTACACTTCCACACTCTACACATATATTCTTTGCAAGTTTATTTTCAGTTTTTTTACTTTCATTTACATTTTCCATTCAATTATCCCCTTTACCTGATAATTATTCTTTTTTCCGTTACTACGTAATCTAATGGAATATCATAATATTCCGTTGGAACTGATGTTATAATTTGAAAATCATAGGCTAATCCTACCGTAGGAATCTTAAAGTTTAACTTCCCAAGAAATCTATCATAGTACCCAGCACCAAATCCAATTCTATAGCATCTTTTATCAAATGATATGCCCGGAACAATAATTAAATCAATGCTTTCTATATCTACTGGTTTCACTATGTCACGTTTAGGATGCATATAGCCAAAGCTGCTTCTTACAAGATCCTTCTCCACATCCTTGATTTCAGTAGGAACTATTTTTGTTCCATTTTTTATACAAAAAGGTATAATAACCTTTTTATTATGTTGTTTACAATAATCTATCAATCTAAATGAGTCTACTTCATTGTTAAAGCTTAAATAAAGCATTATATTTGAGCTTTTCTTAAATATAGGAAGCTTTACTAACGTAGAGATTATCTTTTCACTTAGTTCATCAACTTCTGATTCGCTCATATTGTCTCTTATATCAAGAATACTTTCCCTTATTTGTATTTTCTCTAGCTCTTTCATCTCTTCCCTCCCGAACGATACTAATAAGTATATATCCATGTATCAAAACTTTAATCATGGTATTTTTTTACATGTATGTATAAAAAAAGAGTAGAAGGATTAACCTCTACTCTTTTTGATTTATCAAATAATTTATTAACAGGATGATCCACCTTTGTTTGGCGTAATATGGAATCCTTTTCTTAACCAATCATTTACATAATCTATACTAAATTCTCCATAAGAATTTATTAAATCTTTTTCAACCAAGAAATTTAAGCCACCTACATTAGCAACTTCATCATTTTCTTTTTGCTCATCCAGAGCTAAACCAAATGATGGGCCACCTCAGCCAACGCCTGCTATATATACCCTTACGTCTTTATTATCGGAATTTTTCTTATCAATTATTTTTCTTAATTCTTCTTGAGCTTTATCAGTAACTGTTATATTCATTCTAATTCCTCCTTGTATTTTCTATTAATAATTATATACCCATACGGGGTATATTGCAAACATTTTTTATCATATATTTAGCATTAGATCAATAGGTCTTATTTATTCTCGGTAAATATTTAGCTAACAGTAATTTAATTGTTAGTATGCATAAAAGTGTCTTATAACGTAATATCCTAATATTACGATGATAAAAGTAGCATACGTCACTTTTTTTGAAAAAGACTCCTTAAAGTTTATAGATTCAATAATGGCGCCAAGTAAAAATAAAAGTGATATATATACTACTGTAGGGTGCCTTTGAGTTCCCAGGTAATTAATGGAAAAAACACCATTATACTCTTTTCCTATTAAAAATCCATCAAAAAATAATGACCATATACCTATTGCTATAGAGAAATAAAGCGGTAGTACATACACTTTAAACATATTGTAGAATGATATATCATTCTTTTTTGAAAGAATATATAATACACCTAATCCTACTAATATCCCTCCATATAAATATAAATTCATATGGGACAGCTTTATTATTGAAAGCAAGTCATCCTTAAATAAGTTATAATTAAATAGAACATAAAACAGCCTAGCACCTACAAATCCAGTTATTAAAAGAATGAAAAAGATGTCATCTATCTTTGATTTGTTCATGCCTTTTTTTGTAGCAGCGCATTTCACTGCAATATTACTTACAACTATGGCAATGACTGCTAAAGCTACAAACCAAGTAACTGCAAATGACTTATAAGTAAAAATATAGGGATTCATACCTTACATCCCTTTTACATTTTCAAGCATTTGGCTAATTTCTGCATAGGACATAGGGCCTGATTTTATTGCTCTGATTTTTCCTTCTTTATCAATCATAAATGAAGTAGGTATAAAGGCAACATTGTAAGTAAAGTTAACATCTAACTTTGCTGTATCTAATAAAACTGGAAAACTATATCCTTTATCATCAATAAACTCTTTTACATCTTCTTTAGCTTCCCCACCATTTACTGCAAGTATTACAAAGTCTTCATCTTTTTGCTCTAGATATATCTTATCTAAGTCAGGCATCTCTTCTCTACATGGAGGACACCATGTAGCCCAAAAGTTAAGTAAAACAATCTTTCCTCTATAATCCTTTAGAGATACTTTATTCCCGTCTAAATCCTCCAGTGTGAAGTCTGGCGCTTCTTCTCCAATATCAATTATATGCTGTGAAGTTTCCTCCTGTTCGTTACTACTATCTTCTTTATTTTCATCAACATTTGAAATATTGTCTTTTTCTGACGTGTCTTTGTTATTCATATTGAATCCAAAGTATGCCGCAGCACCTATGACAAAAACTGCTATAACAATCAGTATTAAATTTCGCTTATTCATTTTACCCTCCTATAAAAATAAGTTTGTTATTACATAAATCTTGTTAAAAAATATTAGCAAGCCAAGAATAACTACAACTGCTCCACTTATCTTCATTATATAAGGTATAACCTTTTCAGACTTAGTTAGCATCCTGCTGAACTTATTTATTAATAATGAAGTCAATATAAATGGAATAGCTAATCCTAAAGAATATGACAAAAGCAAATAAACTCCTTTTGATACTGTAGCAGTGGTGCCAGCATATATTAAAATAGCCCCTAATACTGCTCCAACACATGGGGTCCATCCAGCCGCAAAAGCCATCCCAACTAGGATAGAACTAAACCATCCCGTTATTTTAGGCATCTTCACTTTTATCCCTTTTGATAAAAAGTTTAGTTTTAATATACCCATCATATTAAGTCCTAAACCAACTATAAGAATACCACTAAGTTTTGTAAATTCACTTTTATATAGTTTAAATATTTTTCCCAAAAAACTGGCCGATACTCCCATTATCATAAATATTATTGTAAAACCTATAACGAATCCTAACGTTCTAACAAGCGCGAATATTTTTTTGTTATCAAGCTCTTCTTCAAAGGTGGTTCCAGTAATATATGTTATATAAGCGGGTATTAAAGGAAGTACACATGGTGAAAAAAACGATAATAGTCCTGCAGCAAAGGCTGCTGGAATCGATACATCTAACATAAAATTCTCTCCTTTTTGCTTGTATTGCTTATGCAAATCATACCATATAGGGGTATTTTTTTCAAGTCATAAAAAATTGTAATTAGTAAATAGAAAAACCCTATGTTTGTCATGATAGCTTAAACATAGGGTTTCTTGACACGTCTATTTAATGTTTTGGGATTATCTTTTCTACTTAACTATAAAACAGCTATTTTTACATTCTTTGCACTCTATATGATCAATGTTTTCACAGGGGTTTACGTGTACTAATACATTTTTTACGTTATCTAAGTTGCTATAAACTATTTTTTCAACTTCTTCAGCAAACTCATGCCCTTCATATACGGATATATCAGGCTCTACACATATTTCTATGTCAACAAAAACCTTTGAACCGTGCTTTCTAGCTTTTAAGTCATTTATATTTTTTATTCCTGTATCATTAGATATTTTATCAGCTAAGAATATAAGCACATCTTCATCTAGAGAAGAATCCATAAGCTCGTTGTATCCCTGTAGAAACAGTTCTATCCCTACCTTGATTACTATAATAGATACTGCTAATCCAGCTAAAGGATCAAGTATGCTATATCCCATTCTAGCACCTAGTATACCAATTAGTGCAGCTATAGATGATAACGCATCTGATCTATGATGCCATGCGTCTGCTAATAAAGCACTACTGTTTATTTTTTTGCCTGCATTAAGCGCTAATCTGAACTGTAATTCTTTAACAAGTATTGATATTAAAGCAGCCCATGCAGCTAATGAGCCAGGAACCTTTGTGTTCTCCGAGATCATCATCTGTATTGCAGAAAAGCCTATCTTAAACCCGACAGAAATGAGAAGAAGTGATAAAACAAATCCTGCTATAGATTCTGCCTTCTCATGTCCATATTGATGCTTCGAATCTTCGGGCTTTTTGGATATGAAGAATCCTGCTATTATACCAATAGAGCTCCCAACATCTGAGACTGTATGAATCCCATCAGCCATCATTGCAGTTGAGCTGGCTATTATTCCTATTCCTATTTTCGCTATAGCAAGAGCTACATTTATTATGATTGTGACCCAAGTTATCCGGTTTGCTATCCTATATCTTTCGTTTTCGTCAATTACATATTTACTAGACAAATAGAACACCTCATTTTCAATTGAAATATCTATATTATCATTATACTACAATGACAATATAAATGTAACCCTGTATTTTTCAATGATATGAGGTTTTTCTTGTTATCGGATATCATTCTCAATTGAGTACAGTTTGTAATTTAAACCAAAACTCTACACCATCTTCAGTGTTAGCTACTCCATATTCTGCATTGTGTAGCTGTAAGATACGCCCCACAATAGATAAGCCTAGTCCAGTACCACCATATTTTCTTGCTCTTGATTTGTCAATTTTATAAAAACTTTCCCATATTCTATCAATTTCTTCATTTGGAATATTGTTGCCTGTGTTGTGTACACTTACTCTAGCCAAATCACTGTCATATTTTATTGATATATCAATCATACCTTGATTAGACACATGATTAATCCCATTATTAATAAAATTTACAAGTACCTGGTCAATTCTTGTTTTATCAGCACTTACTAATATCTCTTCCTGTTCTTTGTTCAATATTATTTTTATGTTTTTCTTACGAATTATAGGTTGATACTTCTCTATAACTCTTTCAACTACTTTACATATATTGAAAGTTGTCTTCTCTATAGAATATTTTCCTGATTCTAACTGAGATAGCTGCAAAAGATCCTTAACTAGTTTTTCCATTTTTTGAGACTCATCCATTATTACTTCGCAATAAAAATTTCGAGAAGATTCATCTCCGGCTATGTTATCCTTAAGCCCTTCTGCATATCCTTGTATTAATGAAATAGGGGTTTTCAATTCATGGCTTACGTTAGACACAAATTCTTTTCTCATTTTTTCAAGACTTCTTTCTTTTTCTATGTCTCTCACTAGCTTTTCATTGGCTTGATTTAGCTCTGTTATAGTCTTATCAAGCTTCTCAGATAGAAAATTAATGCTTTTACCTAGTTCGCCTATTTCATCATTGCTTTTGATATTATATTTACTGCTAAAATCTAGCCTAGACATCATCTGAGCTACTTTATTTAGCTCAACTATTGGTTTTGAAATAACCCTACTTCCTAATAATGCTATAATTGCTGCTATTATGAGAGATATCATCCCAATATACACATAAAAATCTTTGGCTATGTTTACACTTTCTTCAATGGATGCTGCAGAAGATTCAATAACTAATATATCACTATCAGCAACAGGAGCTAAAAGCATCAATACTCTTGTATCAAGTCTAGGATGTTTATATATGTTAAAAACTATTTCGCCATTTAATACTCTTTGGATATCATTTCTAGATATCTGCTGGAGTCCTGATGCTCCTCTCATCATCCCCTTTCCCATTCCAAATCCCTGTCTATCGTTATATGTAGCATACTTTATATCTCTGCCTTCAGATATTATTGTTATGCCTCCATTTATTTCATTTTCTATCTTTTCAAGTTTATTGAATATAGAATCAATGTCTCCTGTATACTCAGTTTGGATTTGCCTCGCACTCTCTACAATAGCTTCTTTCTTTCTATCTAAATAATATTCGCCTAGATATCTTGTATTTAATACCCATACTATCATAATTATGGTTAATGCAAATAAAATGGAACCGATAAATAGTTTAAATGCAACAGTTTTTTTCATTTTAACACCTCAAACCTATATCCTATTCCTCTGACTGTTTGTATCAAATCATTTTTATCCAAAAGCTTTATTCTCAGTCTTTTTATATGTGTATCTACTGTTCTTGCATCTCCAAAGTAATCATATCCCCATACTTCATTCAGCATGCTATCTCTAGTAAGAGCTTTTCCTTGATTTTGTACAAGATAAACTAAAAGCTCGTATTCTTTTGGTGTAAGCTCTATTTCTTCATTGTCTATGAAAACCTTATGAGCCTCTTTGTCTATTTCTATTCCACCTATCGATAATAAGTCTTCATTATTAGCACAACCATTGCTCCTTTTAAGAAGTGCCTTTACTCTTGCTACTAAAACTTTTGGACTAAAAGGTTTTGTAATATATTCATCTGTACCTAAATCAAAACCAAATAGCTCATCAGCTTCTTCTGACCTAGCTGTTAAAACTATAATAGGTATACTAGAAATTTTTCTTATTTCCCTTAACACTGTCCAACCATCATACTTTGGAAGCATTATATCAAGTATTAATAAATCTATCTTTTCATCTTCAAATATTTCTATTGCTCTTTTGCCATCCTCAGCTTCTAAAATACTGTACCCTTCTTTTTTAAGATAATCTCCCACTAACCTTCTCATCCTATCTTCATCTTCTACGATTAGTATCTTTGTCTTAAACACCCTTTTCACCCCTATATTTATATTGATAGATACTTAAATTCAAATCCAAAATATACATAAATATGATCGTTCTGTTATGTCCATATTCAGTTTCAGGTTTCAATGCTGGTTACATATATATTATACTAAAAAAATAAAAGCTGAAACAATTTTCACTAAACCTTGCTGCTTTCGTCACAATTCTGTCACATTTGTCGGGTAAAATAAAATCAAATAAAAAAACTTTCAAGGAGGTAACAAAATGAAAAGTAAAAAATTAATTATTACTTTAAGTATTCTTGTGTTATCAATTAGCTTATCAGCTGGATTTGTTTTTGCTGATAGTAATGACCAAACAAATTCTACACCTATTAGATATGGCTGGAATCTTGGATTTGGTAGAGACAATGTGATTGATGAAAAAAATGCATACAATATTACAGAAGATGATTTAGTAACTATAACTGGTACTGTTTCAGATCTTAACACAACTGATATGCCATATAACATGAAAATAAAGGATAGTGATGATAATATTACTGATGTACATTTAGGTCAAATTGTTTCTTATGACACATTTAAAGAATTAGAATTAAAAGAAGGTAGTAATGTCGAAGTTACAGGTATAGAAAGAACTTTCAAAATTGATAATGAAAATGTATCTGTATTAGCGCCATTTACTATCAAATCCGGAGATAAAGAAGTTAAACTAAGAGATGAAAACAATAGACCTATATGGTCAGGACAAAATGGGCAAGGTCAGGGAAAAGGAATGAGAAACGGTCGAGGTCAAGGAAGAGGGATGGGAAGACAAATGGGTAATGGATTAAATCAAGCCAACTGTCCATTTCTTAATCAGCAATAATTAAAAGGCAACTAAAAAGTTGTCTTTTTCCTTTTTTTGTAAGTTATATTTTCTTTGATTGTGCAGAAAATATAACTTGAAAAGGAGGTAATACAATTGACAACTATTAACAAACTTGAACAAGCTTTAGCCAGTGCAAAAGGACTATCTGCTGATCTAAAAACCTTTTCAATGGATACTAATGACCAGCAAGCTCAGCAAATGTTTTCACAATTATCAACTCAAATGGATAATATAGCACAGATGATCCAATCAAGAACAGATTATGTTAAGTCTGAAGAACCTCAGTATGCTCAAGAAGCAATGGGAATACCGCAAAATCAGCAAAATAAACTAAAAAATAATCAGTCTCAATAAAAAGGAGTCAGGTAAACCCTGACTCCTTTTTATAATGCTTTTCCTGGTATTATCATATCGATTATTCCTACTGCCAATGCTCCTATTATAGCACCTAGGACTGATATATTAAAACCAGGTACTATGAATCTTGTGACGTAAAGAATCACAGCGGCTACAATAAATCCTGTTATTCCTCTGCCAAACGGTGATGCATCTACTCCTGCAAACCTCTCTACTAAGTAGTCTAGTCCAGCTATTACTATACTAGCAATTAATAGGCTCCACAAACCATTGATACTAAATCCTGGTGTGAAAAATGCAGCTATTCCCACTACTACAGCAGTCAACACCACTCTTAATATTATACCTGTTACACTAACATCATTATTTTTTGCTCTTTCTCTATCAGCCATTTTAACACCTCCTACTCAATATTGTCGCTAAAAAAAACTTTTTTATTCACCATATTTAATTATTGCCATTTTTTAGTCTAAGTATATTTTATTTTAGATTGGTAATAACTATATTCAACAGAGCTAAATTACTAGGAGTGTTACTTGTGGATAAAAAAAATCTTCGTAGTAGATTTAATAACGCTAGAGACTTTATTTCTAATATCTGTTTTAAAGTAATAGCTATATCATTTTGCCTATTCACATTCATTCTTATTATAACCTCTATGTCACTAACTTATAAGCTGGTAGTGTTGAACGAAGATATCAAAGATATAGCCGGATTTAAGCTCTATAAAGTAGCTAATGAAGATCTTACATTAAGCCTTGATAGAGGAGACCTAGTCATAGTGAGAAAAGTCCCTAAAAACAAGCTTTCAGAAGGTGATGTGGTTACATTTTTTAATGGTTCCTCCATAGCATCTCATAAAATAGATAGTATTTTAGAAAACAAAATTATTTTAAATAAAAGTGATAAAGGATACGACGATAAGCTTCAAATAGAATATAATGATGTCTTAGGAAAATATTTTTTCAGCATTTCTAAGGGAAACTTTTTACTATCTGTCTCTAAAAACCCATTTTTTACTTTTATTATTTTTCTTATATTACTGATAAATATATCTTTTCTATTTAGGCTCTTTTCTGTAAATAAAGCTGGCTTTAGAAAAAAATAATGATATATCTTTATAAGTGTGATTTTAGTCACACAAATTTTTATAAAATGTGGTATTATTATAATAAATATATTTTAAGGAGGAATTTAAATGGCTATAAATAAAGATATGCTTATAGGAGAACTTTTGAGAGAAAAGCCACAAGCTGCAGAAATTTTAATGAGATTCGGTATGGGTTGTATCGGATGCCCTTCTTCTCAAATGGAATCATTAGAACAAGCTGCAATGGTTCATGGAATCGATTTACAAAAGTTATTAGAAGAGTTAAATAAGTAATTAAATAAATGAAGAAAAATTTAACCCGACTGATATATCAGTCGGGTTTGTTGTTTTTTGTTTATACTTATCTATAAAAGTTGTTCCAATCTTGCTCTGTCAAATCCTACTATTTCTTCTCCATCTACGATTATTACAGGTACTCCCATATGACCTTTTTGCATTAACTCTTTTCTTGCACTAGGATCTGTCTGTATATTTTTCTCTGTATAGCTTACACCTTTTTCTGAAAGATACTCTTTTGCAGCAACACAATATCCACATGTATTACTTGTATAGATTGTCACATTTGCCATTTTATATTCCTCCTTGAACTTTTATTTGTATTCTTATTATACCCTATAGGGGTATAATAAAACAATGTTTTTTTGTTTTTTTAAAACACCTATTATATATTATACGTCTGTTTTATAAATGTAACTAACGATTATTTCTATACAAACAAAAAAATCTATAGAGATATTCAATATCTCTATAGATTTTGATTTTGCTTATAATAATTCTTCTAGTCTTGCTCTGTCAAATCCTACTATGTCTTCACTGTCTACAACTATAACTGGAACTGCCATATATCCTTTTTGCATAAGTTCTTTCCTGGCACTAGGGTCTGTTTGAATATTTTTCTCAGTGTAGTTTACACCTTTCTCCGAAAGGTACTGCTTTGCAGTAGTGCAATGTGGTCAAGTATTACTTGTGAAAATTGTTACGTTTGCCATAAAGTTATACCTCCTACTATAGAAATAATCTATTAAAAAACTTTTTATTATAGACTATTTCTATAGTACCCATCAAATTCCTCTTTTAATCAAAAAAGAAAAAATATTTATTTTTAAAAGTGCAACATCATAAATTATATGCCATTTTTCGACAAATTGTTACTTTTAGTCCTTTAGCCCTATTGTTAATAGTCCTTTAGTATGATATTTTATTCATTAATTACGAAAAAACTTATCCTATAGAAGGTGATGAATGTGGTTGATAACTATATGGAAATGTTAGTTAAGGATATACTAGATGAAGTGAAAAATAATTATAATATAAACATGTATGAAGGCCAACTGGATGATATCCAAGCCATTGCACTAAATAATCTTCCACCAAAGTACTTTTTATCATCTGCTAGTGCTGGTGAAAAAAAAGCTTTTCTTTTAGATAGGCAACGAAGAATAAGTGTTTTGGCAAAAGTGATAGAGGCTATAGAGTTAGTGTGTAACGATGTAACTGCTGATAGCCTTTAATATATTGTATTCACATCATTATTCATGTATAACATGCTCCAGTCCTTGATTAAACAACTGCAATACATGGTCATCATCTAATGAATAAATAGCTAGCTTTCCTTCTTTTCTATACTTAACAAGTCTTAAATTTCTCAGTACTCTAAGTTGATGAGATATAGCTGATTGGCTCATGTTCAGTAGCTCTGCTATGTCACATACGCATAAACTGCCTTTTGAAAGCATAAATATTATCTTTAATCGTGTGGGATCTCCAAGTGCTTTAAATATCTCAGATAACCCTAATACTATATCTTCAGATAGTATGTCTTTTTTTATTATATTTACCATTTGCTGATTTACTTGTTCAACCTCACAGCTACATTCTTTATCTATGTCTCTCAAATTACTTCCTCCCTTAGGTATGATTATATGTTTATTATAGCATATTGCAATTATTACCTAAATTATCATTTTATATAATTGATCAATCAGCACCACCCGTCTAACGGGTGGTTTGCTCTGCCCCTATAAGGGGCTGTTACCGGCCAGCGCCTAAAGACGCTGGCTTTCACATTGTTCAA
>NZ_JBNPXI010000038.1:0-27685 GCF_050433385.1 Brassicibacter mesophilus | reverse complement strand
ATACTCTCAAAAGGCTTATTGATGTTACCCTTTTTTAACTTGAAGAAATATCAAATATTTTTAGATTTAACTATTGACATTTCTTAGCTGGACTATAACCTTTATTCAATATGTATGCATTTTTTATATTATTAATTCCTAAAGCTTTGTCAATATTAATTCTAGTAAAATAAAAAGGATCTCCTCAGTAAATATATTACTGAGAAAATCCCTTTTATTTTTTTACTAAGTACGGTCTTAAAATAAACTATTCTTCAGTTTCAGTTGAATTATGAATATTACCTATAGACCATTTTGCTATATTAAATCTAGCTTTATCACTTCCAACTTCAATAGTGATTACATCATCTTTAATCTTTACGATTTTACCATATATACCACCAATAGTAACAATTTCATCTCCTACTTTTGCATTATTCCTCATTTCTCTTATTTTTTTATCTTTTTTTTGCTGAGGTCTAATAATAAAGAAGTAGAAAATAACTAAAAATAGTACTGGTAATAAAAATGTTGAATAGTTTGCTGGCAAGGCATTGTCCCCCCTCTCATCTTATTTATTATTCTACAAAACTAGTTTAATTCCTCTATTTTTATTATTTTATATAGCCATATTTTTTATAAAATTCTTCTCTGTATTGTAATAACCTATCTTCTTTTATTGCCGTTCTTATGTTTTCCATTAATTTAATTAGAAAATGAAGATTGTGTATAGTTGCTAGTCGTGCACCTAATATTTCGTCAACGTTAAATAAGTGTCTTATATAAGCACGTGAGAAATTCTTACATGCATAACATTCACACTCAGGATCTAGACTAGAAAAGTCTCTTGAATATTTTGCGTTTCTAACAACTAATTTCCCACGGCTCGTTAAAACAGTACCATTTCTTGCAATTCGAGTTGGTAGAACACAATCAGCCATATCAATTCCTCTAATTACAGCTTCAAACAAATAATCTGGACTACCAACTCCCATAAGATATCTCGGCTTGTTTTTAGGTAACAGCGGTACAGTATAATCTAAAACCTCGTACATAAGATCTGCTGGCTCACCTACACTTAGTCCTCCTACTGCATATCCAGGGAAGTCTAAGTCAATAATTTCTTTTGCGCTCTGCTCTCTTAAATCTTTGTACATTCCTCCTTGTACTATACCGAACAAAGCTTGAACATCTGGCTTATGATGTGCTTCCTTACATCGTTTCGCCCATCTGGTTGTTCGTTCTAATGAATTTTTTACATAATCCCAGTCACTAGGATATGGTGCACACTCATCAAATGCCATCATTATGTCAGAACCTAATGAATTCTGTATTTCCATTGATTTTTCAGGGCTAATAAAATGCTTTGATCCATCTATATGAGAACGAAATTCAACACCTTCTTCACTTATTTTTCTTAAATCTCCTAAACTAAAAACTTGGAATCCACCACTATCAGTTAAAATCGGTTTATCCCAATTCATAAAGCTATGGAGTCCACCAGCCTCCTCAATTAATTTATGACCTGGTCTTAAGTACAAATGATATGTATTCCCTAGTATAATTTGTGATCCTAAATCTTTCAACTCATCTGGAGTCATAGTTTTTACTGTAGCTCTAGTACCTACCGGCATAAATATTGGTGTTTCTATAATCCCGTGAGGAGTATGAAGTTTCCCCAGCCTCGCTTTCGAATCACTTGCTTCTTTTATAAGTTCATATCTAACAGCCATTAGATTCCTCCTCTTTTGAATTTCATTTACTTAATTATCATAGCATCTCCAAAGCTAAAAAATCTATATTTCAATTTTACAGCTTCATTATAGGCCTTCAAAATATTATCTCTTCCAGCTAGTGCACTAGTAAGCATAATTAAAGTTGATTCAGGCAAATGAAAATTTGTAATTAAATTATCTATTACTTTAAATTTATATCCAGGGTAAATAAATATATCTGTCCATCCTTTAGTAGGCATTACTAAACCATTCTTGTCAGCACTAGACTCAACTGTTCTTACTGACGTTGTCCCAACAGCAAAAACATTGTTTCCGTTTTTTTTAGCCTGATTAATAATATCAGCAGCTTCATTGCTTACCTCAAAATACTCAGAATGCATTTCATGTTCTTCTATGTTTTCTGCCTTGACAGGTCTAAATGTTCCTAATCCAACATGTAAAGTTATATAAGCAATATTTACACCTTTATTTTTTATTTGTTCAATAAGGTCTTTTGTGAAGTGTAATCCTGCTGTAGGAGCAGCAGCCGACCCTTCCTTCTTAGAGTATACTGTTTGATATCTTTCTTTATCATCAAGTCTCTCTTTAATATAAGGTGGTAATGGCATTTCACCTAGTTTATCTAATATCTCTTCAAACACACCGTCATAATCAAATTTTATTACCCTAGTTCCTCCCTCTTCAATAGCTAATATTTCTCCCTTTAGAACTCCATCTCCAAACTCTATCATGCTTCCAACTTTCGCTTTCTTTCCAGGTCTAACCAACGTTTCCCATTTGTTGTCATCGAGTCTTTTAAGAAGTAAAAACTCAATACTACTACCAGTATCTATTCTCTTGCCAAAAATTCTAGCAGGAATAACTCGAGTATCGTTTAATACTAAGCAATCCCCTTCAGAAAAGTATTCTAGTATGTTTTTGAATTTCTTATGTTCAATATCTCCAGTATTCTTATCTAAAACTAAAAGTCTTGAATTTTCTCTGTTTTCTAATGGATGCTGTGCTATAAGCTCTTCTGGTAAGTCAAAATAAAAATCCTCTTTTTTCATTCTTATCATCCTTTACTCAACTATTGCCCCTGTATAGTAGTATTCTAATATCTCTTTATAATTATATCCCAATTCAGCCATTCCTTTAGCGCCCCATTGACTCATACCTAATCCATGTCCCCAACCTTTACCATTAAAAACATACTGAGTTGGCATTGTATTAAGTATTTGTAGATTGGTTCCATCGCTAACTAAAAGCTTTGTTTTTGAATTCTTGCTAATTGATATCTTCCCTTCTGATGATAAGATACTATTGTTCATCATAGAAGTCTTATATGGAACTCTGTCATTTCCATCTAGTATGTATACATCTGAATCTGACTTTACATTAAACCATGTACTTTTTAAAGCTAATGGTCCTAAGACAAGTCTGCTCTTTTCTTTCTTCAAGATTTCATTTTTATTTGAACCACTTATCATAAGTTCAACTACTCTTCCATATTCAGATACTTCTAATATGTCTATAGAAAGAACTTCCCCTACATCAATACCATTATCTAAAAGCTTCTTTGAAAGTTCCTCCTTTGTAATAACAAGCTCCCATTTTGCATCTGGAGAACCAAGTGAAAATTCATCTTTTACACCTCTAAGATATGGTATGCTCTCACTCCATACATTTTCACTGTTTTCAGTATGACCCCCACTAGAAGAATGATAAAATGTGTTTACTAATTTCCCGTCATACTTTAAAACATTACCTGAAGTCTCATCAACAGCAGTATTACTTCTTATATTTTCCCAATCATATCCACCATATACTTGACAATCTTGAGTATCGCACAAATCATATCCTGAATTTACGTGTTTATTGGTGTTTAATAGTGAATAATTTCTCGCTGCAACAGCTTGAGCTTTTAAGGCTTCTATTGGCCAATTAGCTGACATCTCTCTAGGAACTACTCCATATAAATAATTATCAAGCTCTACATAGTTTACAGCAATAAACTCATTCTGTGCCTTACTAAATGTAATATAATCTCTATATTTATACTTACCTGCTTTTATTAATGGAGTATTTCCATTATCCTGCCCTCTTAATACGATATTGTCAGCTAAATCAAATATAAGCAGTACCTGTCCATTGTTATCTTCAAGCACAACTCTTTCCATACTTCCTTCAATTATGTTTAGTGACTCTCCCACGATATTCGTCAGATTATGAGAATTATTTCTTGCACTATCAGCATTAATATAATTCCCAATCCATAGCCTGAGCTCACCATCTACATAAGCAGGATATGCTGAAATACTATTTTTCCTTAATGAATCTACTTTATAAGATAATTCTTCATAGTTACTAAAATCCATATCAACTTCTATATGGAATGGTCCAATTTGAGCTGCTAAAATATCATTAACCTTTTTGTATTCTCCCCCTTGGACATTATACAAGTTATCTGGACGAGCTAGAATAGTATTGTCATTAATTGTGAATAATTTTCTGTATATATCATTAAAAACTCCAATTTCAAAGCCATCGCTATTTAAAGCTATTATATTATTTGAATTATGAGTACCCTTTAATCCAATTTTAATGTATTCAGTATCATTTTTTTCTCCATAAGCAAATGGAGTATATAATAAAGTTATAACTATAATGCAAAACAGAGTGATGCTATTAATCTTTATTTTCAATCTAACACCCCTTTATATATTAACTATTATTCTATTCACAGTCATAGTTTATCCCAAAATACTCATAGCAACGCTTAGTGCATACTCTTCCTCTAGGTGTTCTGTTTAAAAAGCCTAACTGAAGCAAATAAGGTTCATAAACATCCTCTATAGTATTTCTTTCTTCGCCTGTAGACGCTGCTAAAGTATCAAGTCCAACCGGGCCACCATTAAACTTATCAATTATTGTCAATATCATTTTTTTGTCAACACTATCCAATCCAAGTGCATCTATTTCTAACAGTTCCAATGCTTTATTAGCAACTTCCTTTGTAATTATACCATTTTCCATTACCTGTGCATAATCTCTCACTCTTTTAAGTAATCTGTTAGCCAATCTTGGTGTTCCCCTCGAACGCTTAGCTATTTCAATAGCTCCTTCCTCTTCTATATCTACACCTAGAATGCTTGAAGACCTTTTTACTATCATTTTCAGACTTCCAATATCATAAAGATCCAGTTTACAAATAACACCAAATCTATCTCTTAAAGGTGAAGTTAAAAGGCCTGCTCTTGTAGTTGCACCTATAAGCGTAAATTTTGACAAATCTAGCCTAATAGATCTAGCACTAGGCCCTTTCCCTATGATAATGTCTAATGCATAATCCTCCATAGCAGGATAAAGAACTTCCTCTACACTTCTATTCAATCTGTGAATCTCATCAATAAATAGTACATCATTCTCCGCTAGATTAGTCAAGATTGCAGCTAAGTCTCCTGGACGTTCTATAGCTGGACCTGACGTAATTCTTATATTAACACCCATTTCATTTGCTATTATATTCGCTAAAGTTGTTTTACCCAGTCCTGGGGGACCATATAATAATACATGGTCTAAAGGCTCATTACGTCCTTTTGCAGCTTTAATAAAAATGTTTAGCTTTTCTTTAACCTTCTCTTGTCCAATGTACTCGTCGATGAGTTTAGGGCGAAGTGATGTCTCAATATCAACGTCTTCTTCTTTCAATTGTCTAGAAACAATTCTGTTTTCCATATCTTCCATAATTACCTTCTCCCTTTCAATTATTTTGATAAGTATTTAAGTGCAAGTTTAATAATCTCTTCGGTTTTCTTATTAGAAATATCAATATTTGATAATGCTTTATATGCTTCATTCCTAGTGTATCCTAAAGCAAGTAATGCTACGATAATTTCATCAGTATCTGTATTTGTGTCTAAAGATAATCTACTTTGTTCAATAATAATATTATCTTCGATTTTGTCTTTTAATTCAAGTATTATCCTATTTGCAGTCTTTTTTCCAATACCAGGCGCTTTAGATAAAGCATTAAAATCTTCATTTAATATAGCTAATTTTATGTTTAATGGCGTCATAGATGATAATACTCCTAACGCTACCTTAGGTCCAATTTTAGAAACCATAATCAATAGCTTAAACATATTTAATTCTTCTTTAGTTGAAAACCCGAACAAACTTATACCATCTTCTCTTACATTTAAGTGTGTATATATCTTCCTATCTTCTAGCTTATCTCCTATATCCAATATTGAACTCTTTGAAGTATTTATCATATAGCCTATTCCGTTGCTTTCTAATACTAAATAATCTTCACCTATTTCTTCAATTGTTCCTTTTATATATCGAAACATGTTATCCCTCCATTATTTCATTTTAAACATTTCTCTAAAATTACCTGAATGCGCATGACAAATTGCAACAGCTAAAGCATCTGCAACATCATCTGGCTTAGGAACTTTCTTGAGATTTAGTAAAAGTTTTACCATTTCTTGTATCTGCTTTTTTTCAGCTCTGCCGTAACCTACTACTCCCTGCTTTACCTGTAAAGGTGTATATTCATAGATATCTATTCCGTTATTCATTGCTGCCAGTATCTGAACTCCTCTAGCTTGTCCAACTTTGATTGCAGTTTTAGCATTTTTGTTAAAAAAAAGTTCTTCAATAGCAATTGCGTCAGGCTTGTATTTGAATAATAGTTCATTTAACTCATCATATACCATCTTCAATCTTTTAGGAAAAGGATGCTCTGGACCGGTAAGTATAGCACCGTAATCAATAACATTAAATTTATTTCCCTGATATTCAATAATACCATAACCTACGATTGCAATCCCTGGATCTATTCCGAATATTATCATGAATTATCAACTCCAATTCTATATATGTTACAAACATATATTCGGTATAACTTCAATAATTCCTTTAAAAAATTATTTTATCACAAATTACGGTCAATAAACAAAGTTAGGATGAAAATAGTTAATTCATCCTAACTTTAATTATTTAGTAATAAGCCTTAATAAATCTATCTAGCTAATGAAATTTTCTAATATTTCTGATATTTCATCTATACTATCAACTACAATCCCTTTCTCTAGTTTCTTCTGATCTATCTCTTTGAGCAACGACACATGCGAATTATCTATAATTTTATCTAATCTTCTTTCTCCATTTTCATTAATTTTATAAATAGCAATTTTCCCATCTTTTTCTCCTACAACATAATGATTTGGACAAAGATGATTCTTTTCTATATTAATTGTAATTAGATCATGAGAAAAAGAAGTGACTTTCCAATTTGGAAAATTATTATTAATATATTCTTCAAACTGATCCTTCTTCATATTAACCATATCTTTTTCAGGAGATTTTGTCTGTTCAATACTATGATCACATTCTAAATAAATGGTCGTATATGTTATCTTAGTATTTGGTCCTATATACTCATCTTCTATTTGACTTAACTCAAAATCATCTATAGGATCAATACTATTTAAATCATTATTTCTCGAAATATCAGTTTGACTGTTATTTTGTGCTATATCATTTTGGGGGTTAGGTTTTTGATTAATATTTTTCATTCCAAAAAAATACCCCATAATCATTCCTACCGATATTAGTAAAATACAAACAAACACAATTGAAATTGCTGGTATTCTTCGCATAATATCCCTCCTATGCTATCTAATTATGTATTTTTCCCCATAAGCTAATAATTATACATTAGTATTTCTAATAGATGCATAGAAGAATAAAAAAACCTGCAATACGCAGGTTTTAGTTATTAATCTCAGTTACTTTAAATCCAGATTTTTCGATTTTATCAATTAAGTCATCTACATTACACTCATCTACTCTTAAAATTACCTTATACACATCCATTACTTTTGCATCCATTACTGCAAAGTTAGCAATATTAACATTGGATTTTCTAATGATTTCTGTCAATTTTGCTATTTGTCCAGGAATATCATAAACATTGATTGCTATCCTTGTTCCATTTCTTAATCCAAATATTTCAGAAAATGCACTAAAAATTGAGCTATGCGTCAAAATTCCAATAAATTTATCATCTTCATCAAGTACTGGTAAAAAAGGAGTTCTCAGTTCATTGAGTAGATAGGATGCATTTTCAATAAGCTCATTGCCAGATATTGTTTCCACATTATTGTTACAAAGTTCCCCAACTTTAATCTGTTGTAAAAACTTCTCTTTGTCCGTATAGCCTTCCTCAAAATAATTTCTAAATATTGTTTCTTTCATTAAGATTCCCTTAAATCTGTCTCCATCAAACACAGGTAATGACAAGAAATTACCTCTACTTAGCTTGTCAAGTGCATCGCTAATATTTTCTTCGACCTTTAAAATAACTAATTTATCTTTTGGTAACATATGGTTTTTTACGTACATAAAAATCCCCCTTTCAAACATAATATATTATGTATTATATGTACTTATTCAACAATAATCATTTAAATCCTTTAATTGTTCAATATATAAATACCCCTTTTTTATGTCAATATGCAAAATTATATATTACTATAAGTATCTTTTAAGAACTTTGTCATTTACTGCAAACCAAAACGCATCCTTATAAATGTTTTTCATTTTTTTTACTAAAATGTTTATTATCGTATGATATATTTTATCCACCTCTTCATCTCTAAGTTTATGATCTATTTCTTTAATTTTTATATTGTATAGTTCAAAATCCATCTTTAATTGCTTATTAACAAATCTATCAAGTTCAGTAATTTTTCGTTTAATAATCTTATTTGAGAAAGCGTATACTAATTTTTCAATATATTTTTCTTTTTTCTCTTCATTTTCTATTTCTCGTCTACATTTTGAATATAAATTGCCTATATGTAAATTTGAAACATCAAAATGAAATAAAAATGAGGAGTTATATATTTTCTCTAGTCCAATTACTTCCAAAGCCTTTTCTTCTAATTTATTTGCCCATTTATTACATGCATAACCATGCTTATATCCTTCTAAATAGAAGCATAGCTCTAGCCTATTTATGTCTTCATGCAATACTATACTCAAATTTTGTGCTATTATATCTCCATCCTCTCTATTTTTCAAAATATATTTAATCTTTCTTCTAATTTCATTTTTACACATATATTTTGGGTATATGTTGGCTATATTCTCTTCTAAGTCATATAGTGCTAGGAGGATATAAATTGAATTTAAATCATTCTGGTACAGAAATTTATTCTTTAGTCCTTCATACATATCCCATATCTTAACAGATGCAGTATTCATAAGACAATCCCTCCCACTAGCAATTATTACCATATTATTGTGGGTTATAACATATAGACAAATAAATTATAGAAAAGAGTTAAAAATAAAGAAGTCACTAAATGATATAACGACATTTAATGACTCTTTCTTTATATTATTTTGATATTTTTATAGTTGGAATGGTTAATTTTTCTGAAGTCTATCGTCCCTGTTCATAACCCTAATTTACAATCGCATTTTTATAAACATTTGGAACACTTCCAAAACTATTAAATACCTCGTATAAAAAACATGAAACTATCTTAATCTGATTTGAGCAACAAAAAGACTAGTTATATATCTAGCCTTAATCTGACTATTAAGATTAATTAGAATTAAACTTTATCTATTTATTCTCTAAATCATCCATAGCTTTTATATAAAACTCACTTGAAGTTTGTAAGCCTTCCATAGCACTATTCATATATTTTTTTAAACCATCTATATCCCCTTCTTTTACTTTATCAACAGCTATTTGCATATCCATAATAGAGGCTTGAAGAAAAGCGAAAGCGTCACTTAAATTACTATGCACCTCATCAAATCCCTTAATAGGTTTCACATTATCTAATACTTTGTATTGATATTCAGATATTGCATCTAGGGTGCTAGACAATTCATCAGAAATGTCCTTAAGCTCCGAAAGTTCATTTACATATGTTTTTACTGTTTTAACACTTTCAATATAACTTTCTGCGATCATGGTATAATATTCTAATCCTTCCTCAAGTTCAGACATAGTTTTAGCCTTTTTACTATTAATACTTGCAGTATTTGTTACTCCATCCCACTTTACTTCTTTATCTAACATTTCAGAGATTGTTCTTAGAGGAACATAAGTTGTTCCATTATACAAAATATTATCCGAATTAACCTTAGTACCATCTACCACTATATTAATTTGATTAAAAACAACAGATATTGTTTTACTAATACTTTGTGCAAATGTTGAATTTACTCCAATAGTTAATATACATGTTATTACTACTCCTATAATTATTCCATGCAATCTTTCCTTGTTCAAAAAAACACTCCCTTTTTTATAATTATTAGTTAGAAGAATATAACAAAATATTTCACATTGTTCTATTATACTAAACTTAATTGCAATATTTTGTCTAAATTTGTCGTATTTTCTTTCTATTTTTATATTTTAGGCTAAGATAATATATATAAAATCTTATAATAGTGGAATAAATATTACTATCATCACCAAGACCGTTGCTGAATCCACCATCTTTGAAGTAATCATAGACTAAATTAAAACATATTCTTCATCTATTAATAACCCTAAATTTTCTGAAGAAAATACATAATAATACAATACATCTGAGGTTAACTCGCTATTTTTATAAATTCTATTTTGTATAACATCGTCATAATCACTAATTTGTTTGACTGAAATATATAAATTTAATTTTTCATATATACTTATAATATATTGTGTTACATTTGTAGTCTTGTTACAAATACGCCTAACATAAATAAACCTATTAGACTTAAGAAAACATGCTATCTAAGTTTCTGAGAGCTTGATTTATATGAAGTATGTTATTATATTTCTTTCAATTACAAGCCCTCTAAGTAGCAATTGAAGTTTCAAAATGCTATGCAGGAAACAATGATATTTCTATATGATTATAGCCTTTTCAGTGGTCATTTAAGTAACTTTACCAACTTTGCTGGAAGTCATGAAGCTAACTTTTCGTTCACTGCTTATGTGTACACTTCACCATGATTGTTGCCAGACATAGCGCAACACTCGATAAAGTTGGCTGGTTAAGCCTTAACTTATATCGACTTTCCCTCTATCGCTATAACTGCGGTTTCGTTTTGATAAAAAACGAGTCAAAAGAACCAACCCCTACTTATTTTAATTCTTTAATGATAATTCAGACTTAAATATTATTACAGCATTTCCTGAAATTTTAACTTGTACAGGCTCTTTATCTTCTATTTTTACCTCAACTTCAATAATACCTGGTCGCCTCATAGCCTCACCTTGCTTAGCCTTAAATTTAAATAAAGAATTATTATGCTTAACAATATTATGATGAACAAGATACGCTCCTAAGGGACCATTTGCATTTCCAGTTACAGGATCTTCATTTATGCCTATTGCAGGCGCAAACATTCTACCATGTATTAAAATATCACTTTCCTGAGAATTAATTGTAAAAACGTAATATCCATTGCAATTAATAATTCTACTCAATTTTGTAAGTTCATCATAGTTTGGTTTCATTTTATTTAAAGTTTCAATACTTTTTATGCCAATCATAACTTTAGAATGACCTGTCGTAACAATCTGCACCTGAAAATTTTCTAGTAAGTCATCGTTATTTATATTAAGTGCTGATAGAAGAGTTTTTTTATTTACTCCATCAATAATACTACTAAACTTAATTTCACCTTGTGTCATAACAATTTTATAATCATTATTTTCATTCACTATATCAACAGGTAAAATTCCGACACCTGTCTTATGATAAACTCTTGAATTATCAAGCTTATTTTCAATAGCACGAGCATAATGAGCAGCAACAGTAGCATGTCCGCAAATTGGCACTTCATTTATTGGAGTAAAAAAACGTATGTAAACATCATACTCATCACTATCTGAAGAAAAAATAAAAGCTGTCTCAGAATTATTAAGTTCCCTAGCTATTTTCTGCATATCATCAGTAGTTAATCCATCAGCATTTGTTATTACTCCAGCTGGATTTCCTGAGAATTTTTCTTTTGTAAATGAGTCTATTTGATATAGATTATACTTTTTCGCCATGATTTTTCCTCCTAAGTTTATTATAAATCTATAGATCATAATCGTTTTCTTTTTTGTATAAATTTATATCTAGATATTATATAATAAATTATAGTTTCATTGGAATTCAACTACAAGTATGCACTTTTTACTCAGATACTTACTATTTGGAAAGAAGGTAGCCTATGGATAAAGACATTATTAAAAAATTCCCAAACCAAAATAAAAGGCAAAAGGATTTTAAATGTTCGATAGGATTTGCAATGACTGTAATTGGAAGTAAATGGAGAGCAATAATCTTATGGCATATATTGAAAGATTATCCCATAAGATATGGTCAACTAAAAAGGTCTGTACCAAATATAAGTCATAAAGTACTATCTCAAGAATTGAAAAATTTAGAAAAGGATAGCCTTATTGAAAGAATTGCCTATGCAACAATCCCCCCTAAGGTAGAGTATATACCTACAGATAGAGGTAAATCATTAGAAAATGTATTGACTGAACTTTGTCTTTGGGGTAAAAAATATATGGATTAACATTAAATTATAGTAATATAGACATTAATAGTACTACGTATAAATAAAATAATCACTACTATAACTAAAAGCTACTGTTTGTGTTTTTTCAGTTCTTATTTTATATAGAATTTCTACCATAATAAACATATATTTTATTATCATTTAATTTGGTTTATAGTTTTACACTTTAAAATCTCTATTTCCTTGTTGTATCAAGGTCTTGCTATTTCAAATAACGAGTCGTTAGAACCGTCCCCGCGACTCTCACATCCTAACAATAAGTAGCCCTTTGTCCCACTTCTAAACAGCAGACTAAATGTTACTAGCTCCATGCTAGTCTATGGACCATGCGCTACTCATAAAATATACTTTTACGATTGAGCTTAACTTCTGAATATTTTATTGTAATTAATAATTCTTCTATAGCAGCAATAAAGACAAATGCCAATGTAATCCATATAATAATATCACTTTGTTTAAATAAAATAATTACAGGTAAAAAATATAATAAAACGCCTGATATCTTGTTCACTATGGTATGCACGAATACAAATTTTTTATATTTTAATTTAGTAAGTAACAAATTTAATAAACGAATAAAAACTATCCCTACTAGTGCCACCTTATAATTCACTAGAATAATTGAAGAATATAATTTTGTAAATATAAAAACTAGCATTATATAAAAGATAAAATCAGCAAATGAATCTAGTCTTGCACCAAACTCACTTTCTAACTTAAATTTTCTTGCTATAAAGCCGTCAAGTATATCTGTTAAACCTATCACAAAGTAAAGAAAAACAAAGCCAATCCGGTCATTTATAAATAATATCAATAAAACAGAACATATAATTCTTAGTACAGAAAGTATATTTGGAATATATTTCTTCAATTTTATTCTCCTTCTTTTAATAATGGAACTTGCATAGTCTTTGGCCTAACTCTTTCTTTCATGACACTAAGTTCGCTTTACCTACTGAAAGATTACATTTGAGACAGTTCTTGCCTTGATTAATTGTAACTACTTTAATATAATCTCTTAACTTTTAATTTTATGTATTAATAATATTTAATTCCAAATAAAACCGCAGTTATTCATAGTATGGTTCACCATATCAGAAGTGCCAAGCTTCGCTTGGCATACTAACGTTTCGCACTCAAGACGTGCGTCAGCGTTACAGGCAGCTTGTTTACTGACATAAATAACTCATATCCTCAACAGACATGCCACCACTCAGTTAGCTGAGGCATGTGCTTTGGCTCTTAGAATACTTAACAGGATTATCATTATCCCACATCGAATCCAATTTTATCTATTGATGTTTCAAAATCTAATAGTTATGCTGCTGCTTTTCTTTCTAATTCCAGACCTTTTTCTAAGCCTTTTAAGTTTAACCATTCTCCAAATGATCTTAAAAACCTTTTATCTTTACTTAATGAAATGGAGAATATTACAGGCACAGAGCCAAGTATAGTTCTTGAAGCTACAGGTAATTACTCTAAGCCTATCACTTCATATTTTATGAGCCATGGTTATGATGTGATAGTACTAAATCCACTTCAGACGCATGAGCTTAAGAAAAAGACTATTCGTAAGGTTAAAACTGATCCTGTTGATACTAATAGAATCGCTAAAGTATACTACCTTAATAGCTTTGTTCCTGCTAAATTGCCTGACAGTATTATTAGCAATCTGAGAACTGCCTGTCGACATTATGAGGGTTTTAATTTTCTCTACACTGAAGCTATCCTTAGGTTAAGAAGTATTTTAGATGTTGTTTTTCCTAATTATGATAAGCTCTTTTCTTCTGTATCTAGCAAGATCTCTCTTAATTTTCTTTCTAATTTTAATACTCCTGAAGATGTGTTAAATGCTAATTTTGAAGAGCTTGTACAACATCTTAGAGTACGTGGTAGAGCCAAATCATGGTCTGTTGAAAAAGCTAAGCTAATAGTAGAGACTGCCAAAGAAAGCTTACCTGATAATACGTCCCAGCAGTCTAATGTTTATGCTTTGGAGCAATATATTAATTTACTCACTTGCATACAAAGTATATTGACTGATATACGGGATCAAATGATTAATTTCGCTAAGCTTTCTCCTAGCTATGAACTTCTCCTATCCATTCCTGGAGTTGGAGATATGACAGCCTCTACTATTCTCTCAGAGATCGGTGATATTACTAGATTCCCTACTGAAAAACAGATTGTGGCATTCGCTGGAATTGATCCATCTGTTTATCAATCGGGAACCTTTAGAGCTTCTAACAACAAAATATCTAAACGTGGATCAACATATCTTAGAAAGGCTTTATATCAATCTACGTGTGCTGGAATTTATAGAAGGTCTAGTGGATATGCAAATACTACATTAAGAGCTTATTATGATAAAAAAATAGCTGAAGGAAAGCCTTCTAAAGTAGCTATTATTGCTACTTCTAACAAATTATTAAGGATTATTTATGCTATCTTAAAGAGCGGTAAAACATTTAATTTAAATCATTAATTAGTATAGATTATTACCTTGCAGTAGCACTTTTAAAACCTATTTTTTAATAGGCTTGTTTACTATGCCTATTTTTACTATATTCTACTTTTTTTCAAAAAACCCTTGACAACCATTAGCTGGTTTATACGTAGTTTTAGCCATTACATTTTGAGTAAATCTACTTTATTTGTTCTAAAATATTTATTATAAGATTATGAAATAAGGATATTCTGTCTTCCGATAATGTATTTCCAAAGTTAATTATTCATTGCATACTGCTTTTTTCATCCATAAAATATTCATTTCTCTTCCTGCAATTTCTCCATCACAAGTATCATATACTTGAAATCCTACTCTTTCATATGTTTTAATTGCTCTCTTATTAAACTCTGCTACACCCAATCTTACATGATCACCTTTATAGTTATGAAATTTTACTGCAAAATTAAGACATTCAGAAACAAATTCCTTTCCAATTCCTCTTCCTGTTAAATTTGGTTTTAAGCCGAATCCAATCCACATTTCGTAAATTTTATCTGGATTATCGTTAACAGTATGTATATCAACGTATCCATCATCTTCTGAATCTTTGTCAACCTCTCGAAAAAACTCTGTTGTTAATTCACCAATTAATTCCTCATCTTTATTTAAAACAGCAAATCTTGTAACTCCCCAATTTTCAGCTTCAAGTAAACACTCTTTTTCATTTACATAATCATAAATTGAAAATTCATTCTCGTATCTCCAATTATTAATCATTTCTCGTGCATAATCCCCATTCATTGCAACAAATTTAAAATTCATTTTTTTCCCCCTATACCATCTACATATTTTAATAAACACTCAACCTTTTATCACAAAATTACGTATACCGTTACCGCGTTTGCGACGTCCCCCCACCTCTAAAAGGAGGCGCTCATGCTCTGATTAAGTGCTAATGCACCAGCTGTACCTTTAGGTCTTAGGTTGGAAGATGTTTCAAACACACTGTTAGCCGATGAACAATGCAGGCTATCCTACTTAAATATAATTTAAATTAATTAAAGAAATTTATTTCTACTTTCTTGTATCTTCTTCATTTGTCATATCTTTTTTAGGTAGTAAGTTTAGACTACAAGAATTTGCTATTATCTCAGCCACTTCTTCAATTGTTTTTTCATCAGTTATTATATGTTCCTTAAAATATTCACTATCAAGAGATTGAATACACTTGTCAATTCGATTGTTAATCCATGAGTTTTCTCCATCACCGCGACGATTTAGCCTCTCTAACAAAGTATCTTTACTAGCAAGTAATGTAAAATGCATAATTATCAACCCATCTGACTTTAGCTTGCCTACAATTTCATCAAAATACTGTTCATTTATAATCGTCATAGGTACAATAATTATTCCTTTAAAATTTGTACTAATATATGAAAGCATACTATAATTAAATTCTCTCCAAAGGTAAAAATTTTGAAAATCATCATTTTTTAAGTCTGCTGGAATATTTTTACGGATAAAAAATCCTACTTCTTCAGGATCATAAACATATGAATTTTCTAACCGTTTATTTAATTCATTAGATACACTAGTTTTCCCACATCCAAAAGTACCATTAATCCATATTATCATGCAGAACCTCCCTGTGTTGTATTTTAAAACCTAGCATTGTTTTTCGACTAGCTATTGCATTCCCGAATCATAGTTCGTTTTTTATTCCAATATAGATAGGCTTGCGAACCATTGTTCAGGAATTTCTGCTTATAGATGCCTTCCACTAATTACATATTGTACCACAACCGAGTAAATTTTGGGTTACAAAAAAAACACTACAAACAATCTCGCAGTATTTATTATGTTATTTATTTAATTACCTAGATTTAATGCCTTCTTATTAAGCTTTTTTATTGCTCTTTTTTCTATTCTTGAAACGTATGATCTAGATATTCCTAGCATATTTGCTATCTCTCGTTGTGTTTTACAGCCTCCGTTTGCTAAGCCATATCTTAGCTCAATGATTGTCTTTCCTCTATCCTTTAATACTTTATTCATTTTTCCATATAACTTTTTTACTTGAATTTTGGGGTCAACTTCGTCTATTACCTCATCAGGTTCAGTTCCTAGTATATCTCTCATTGCCTTCTTTATCTACTCTATAGGATCTTGTGAAGATGCTTCTGATTTTGTTTTTTTACATGAATGTATTGTTATAAGCATTTCATTAGCTATACTGTTGTTACGGAAACATTTTATCATAAACATGATTTTGATATTTTATTAGGAATTTCAGATTTAACTACTGTAGGTGGCCGCATTAGATTCTATAGATTATCTCATGGACTTTTACAGGAAGAAGTTGCTGCTATAGCTGGAACTGATGTATGTACTATAAAAAGATATGAAAATAATCAATGTAAACACTCATTAGATATATGCAATAAAATTACTAAAGCTATTAGAGTAGATCCTTCTCTACTCTATGATGATTATTTAGCTTTTATTGCTTCTGAATATGGCTATAAAATAAAAAGTATTCGTAAAAAATTAAATCTGACTCAGGAGCTGTTTAGTAAACTCATGGGGGTACATAGAAAGACCATACTTCGCTGGGAAAAAGAAACTCTATGTCCTTCAAGGGAACACTACAACCTTTTAGCACAACTTGATGATATACAAGACTATTAAATATGACAGGTAATTAGTCTAAATGATAAACTAATTGAATTTATTTTGACTGGTACTTTTCTTATTATAAGGTATCATTCATTTTCGAAAGTTTTAGTATCCAATATTTCTAAACATCAGTGTATTTGCTGACAAACGACCATGTAGTGTTATGTGTGGTCATCTAGTAAACAATCTACCTCTCGCTTGTGTTTAGTTCAAATTCTACTAATGCTTTAAAAGAGTTAAAATAATCTTTTCTATCACACTTTTCAGATATTTTTATAACTCCACTAGATGGTATGTTTTCCACTGGAATTATTGCAAAATCTTCAGTATCAATATTAATGCCCATAACAAAATCTGTGTCATCCTTACTATATGTAGTCTTTTCCCCTCTTGGACTAGAGAAAGCTCTAATAACAAACTGATCTATTGATAAAGGCTGTTCAGGCACCTTCTTATATTCTAGTTTAAGATTTTTTACTTGTATCCTCATAAATTTAGGATATCGTTCAGCAATAATATCATATCTAACGTCAACAACCGGCAATAAAACCCCATATCCTTCTTTCAATAATTTTACAATAGCAAGATTTTCTCTAATCTTGCCTTCTGTACTTGTCATGGAAAAATCCTTGTTAAGCTCTCTAACCTTTCTATCAATATTCTTACGTGCCATACTATCCCCCCATGATAATCATTAATTACTAATTACATCTCATTATCAAAAATAACTACACATAACGTTTCATGTCCCCGACGTTTTCCAAGCTACTCATATACTTGGAAAATGTGTTGTGGCTTCTTCGAAAGCTTGACCCATAAGAGTCACAACGAATGGGGACATTTTGTTAGCTGAAGTCAAACACCACTAATGCTTAAATCATCAATACCAAAAACTGATATTTATCACATAATATAAGAAGATTACAAAACAAAATTTTATACGTTTACTTGAAATTAACATCTTCAACGCGTAGAAAGTGTCAATATATCGTCAAACCTCGTTTTATAACAATGCGCCCATGCAGGGATATAACCTGCTCGGACTGCAACATGCTGTGAGATCACATTGCTGCAATCTGTACTATAATATGGAATATATCCACGGTTCAATATTTCAAGTGTCAGCATATTTACAAGAGAAGCGGCAAGTCCTCTACCTCTGTAGGGCAGTAAAACATCAACTCCGATTTGCCACATAGTCTTACAGTCGGCACTTGCTCCTGCCATACCGACAATGCCACCTCTATATTTTGCTAAGGCAACTAACATTTCTGGACGTTGGGTACTTATGTCATATTGTATAGCGTTGTGAAAACCACTAATTTCGTAAAGCTTGTGGATGCTATGTTTTTCCACCATCTCATATTCAAATCCTCCAGGATTACTCAACGGAGCAATTTTACCTATATCGGGCAGAAAATAAGGATTGATACCGTAAACAAAAGGTATGCAAAATGCTTCGTAACGTGTCTTACCTTCAAGTTGTTCGCGGATATAAGGTAAAATATCTTCAGATGCGTTTATCACTACACTATGCCCTGTTGTGACCATCTCTAGGCGTGGAGTAACCCAGGGCCAAGGTCGTCTACCTACATTTTTCTTTGCTTCCGTAAAAATAAAACCATCCTTTAGAAAATCATCTGGCAAGCAATTATAGTCAATGGCAAGCTGGTTGTATACACAATCCATCATAATTTTTTTATTAATCATAAACTTATTCCCCTTATCATTATTTTCCTTACCAAATATGAATAATTTTTAGTTCTCTATATTTTGCTATTGTAATATTAATTCTCTTCTCATACCCTAAAGAGTAGTGTCTTTTTCCTATAGGATTTCATCTAACTTTGGTATTTCCGACACTAAGCAATTAAGTGTTTATTTCCAAACTTCCCATTATTAGCCTAATGGGAACTATTTCTTCCTGTATAAACTACTCATGATACACCTCATCATATCACCCACATTTTTGATAAACTTAACACAGTTACCAATAACCTCTGACAGGATTAATTGTTTTTCAAATTTTCTTTAAAAATAGATTTATAAATCTCAAGCATAAAATGTAACGATTTTTGATTAAAATATTCATAGTTGTTTTTCCAAAACTCAAATAACTGTGAAATCATTTTTGTTTTATCTTTATTTTTCATCGCTATATTTAAAATTTCATTTGCTCTATCTTCAATATATTTGAAAAATTCATTATCCGAATTACATTTATCTAAAAACATCAATCTTCGTTTAATGCTAAGAATATTTATGTGACAACTCTTTAAAATCAAATAAACATTTAAATCTCCTCTATTTTCTTCTGGCATCCCTAAAATATAGTTAGGATTAAAAATCTTTTCAGTTTCATTCAAATATGAGAAATAAATCTCAAATAATTTTTCATTTTCTCTTCTTCTTTTTAAATCAAGGAATTTATTGTTAATCTGCTCCAATTTCAATTGGGATATATCGTTTTCCTCTTTAAATTTCTGGTTCTGCCATAAAGCTAAAGCACCCAAAGCCGCCGTGCCTAGAAATGTAAGAAAAGATCCATAAAAGGATAATACATCTTTTGCTTCCCATAAGGTGTGATAAGCTTTTCCTGTCGCATATCCAAATTTATATAACTCGTTTATCAAGAATGGAATTGATAAAGAACTAATAATAACACTAATTCCGAGAGTTTTAAAAGGTTTTTTTTGTTTTTTAAATATTTGATAAATAGTCACAGACGTAATAATAAGACCTACTATTAACCCAAGAAGAGCTGCAATACAAACTGAATAACTCATTTTTGTCCCCCCATTCTTCTCCCAACTTCCCATTATAGACAAAATTACTACTCGTAGCTTTTTAAAAGAAATCATCAATAATTAATCCGCATTTACATGTTTAGCCTGTTCAATATCTATATGAAAATCATAATTATGCTTATTAAAGAGATCTATCAATTGCTCACCGTTAATTAAGGTAATATTGTTTTGAGCTGCAAACTCTCTAGAGCTTCCCCCAAAATCAGATGTTGTAACTAGAATTCCTCTTATAGCTTTGAATTCCTCCATTGAGCCTTTTAATGCTCGAACTGGTTCAGGTGTTACTGTATTCGTGTATCTCTTTGCTTGAAGCAATATTATACCTCCAGTATACGGATTTGTATTAAATGCCACTACGTCAATACCTCCGTCATTTGAATACTGTGTATTTCTTATTTCAATATCCTGCTCTCGAAATTCAAGCTCAAATAAGTCTCTTATCAGTGTCTCAAAGTCCTTCCAATCCATTGCAGCTAGGTTTGTTTCTGCAGATAAGCTAGTTAATACCGAATCGGAATCAATTAGCTTGAATTTACTCGTATCTGAGAATCGAATGGGTTCGACCTTACTGATATTTGACACATCTGGCACTCCTTTTCCAGAGAAATATTTAAAAGTGTCTTTCGGGTTAATATTCTCAAAATCAATTTCCATGAACTCTCTGGAATCAATTTTTGAAGTCATGATACATACTTCAAATACCTTACCTTTACGCTTATCAATTCCATTATAGTAACCATTTAACACCAACTCTTTAATTTTTTTCTCAGAGTCAATTCTAAAGATTTCATATGCTACTGCAATGTATAAACTATAATATGTATTCTTAATCAGTTCATTTTTTTCTTTATTCTTAAACAATATTTCTTTTACTTCGTTACTAGTCTTTACGTACTTGTATTCTTTAACCTTTGGAAATTCTTCTTCTGAAGGAAATCTGAAATCTACAACAGCAGTACAGTCATCTAAATCAAAGTCAATCTCATATTCTATATCCTTAAAAAGATTATTATACTCTATCTCACAATCAAGTATTGTTTTCAGATACTGAACAATCGCTTCTCTTGACGCAAAATTTTTATAATTTTTATAGATTATATCATACTTGTCATTTAGTTCTTTTCTTTGTAATCTGTAACACTCTATTTTTTGGTTGAAATCATTTTCTTTGATTTTATTCTGTTCTTTTATTTGATTATATTTATTTAGCTTTTCGTTGTAAATATTAATGTTTTTCTCTAAGAGAGCGTCTAATGCTTTCTGCTTATTTTTTGTCATGTTAAGTAACTTGTGATACCACTTCGGCTTAAAAATATACTTCTCATCATCAGAAGATGGCTTTTTAGGTAATTCAACTTGATTTTCATATTTTGGTTTTTCAGGTGGCTTATTCATTTGTGCTCTCGCTTGATCAAGTGCAAATTTTTTGTAGTTAAATGGTTTTAATTCCCATGCAAGCATATGTAATCGAACAGCTCTTTCTAAAAAAGTTTCTGTATCTTTGTTTGCTTTAGTGACATGCCACTCTTTGTTTAATTGCTCAATAGCTCTATCAAATTTCTGTTTGTAAATCTGATGGTCTTTATGTCGCACTCTTACGGTTTTATTCAACTTGGTATGATATATTAATGATTGATAAGCTTTGACTGTTGTATTCTTATTATATTCAGTCGAATTATCAATTTGGAAATAATCTTCACACATATTTACACCCCCAGTTTGATTCAATTCCTTCTACACTAGTTTAAATAATAATTATACTAATTACATTTCTTACTTCCCATAATTAGCCTAATAGGCATATGGATAATATGAAGTTGCCCTCTCCCCAACAGCAATTTTTTTGAATACTCGCTGCACATAATATCATTCAAGGGGTTATTTATTTCTACCTTGCGAAGAAATTTTTTCATAACTTCGTTTTTGCACGATTATTTTACATTATCCATAAATTTTATGGAACTGCAAAAAGAATCATGAACGTTACTACTTTTTTCATTTGCTCCGACCTTTATCATGTTTTATAAAATTTTACAGTTTCACAAACAGGCTAGATAATCTTATTGTTTTCTTACTTGAATTTCTAAAGCTTCTTCATACGTACTTAATTTATGTAGAAATGAATCTTTCCCACCTTCAAGATAATTAATTATGTGCTTTTTTATCCTATTTTCTCCTGGATACCCTGTAGTTGCTACCCATCCATGCTTATTATCTGATACCATAACACATACTTGATCAGCCTTTGCATTAGTAACAATTGTTGCACTATGTGTAGCAATAATAACCTGTCGCTTTTCTTTGACCCTTCTTAATTGCTTGACTAAATTCTTGTAAATGTACTGATTATCCAAATTGTCTTCTGGTTGATCTATTATTAATGGCCTATAGTCTTTCGAGTACTCACTATAACCTAGTATAAAAGAGAGCATTGCTACAACTTTTTGCCCAAGAGAAAGAGTCCTCACATCTTTATATAATGGACTCATTTTGCTGTTGCCTTCTCTATTATTTAGATTGAACTCTAGTGAAAATTCTTCAATATCTTCAACATATTGTCTCAAATAATTAATTATCAAATTAATGTTATTATCAGTGATAAGCTCAGAGAATATAGTTTTGATAACACTACTTGTTTTCTCTGAGTTCAGTTCATTTATTCCTTTATCGATCAGATTTTGGTTCATGTCCGTACAAAAGTCTAACAGATTGACTAGTCTTTTTGCTTCATCGATCTTCCCATAAGTAACCATGTCGAGGAATTCAAAAATTCCAAGCTTATCATATAACCTTAACAGATACCCAATCACATTCTCTTGAGTAATATTGTAATTATGAAAAAAGATTTCTTTGTTATAATCCATTCCAAAAATCCAGCGTCCTAAATCAGGTTCATTCGGAATTTTTTGTTGAGAATAAACAATTCGAAGGATTCCTTGCTGTTCAACATTAAATGGGTCAATTATTGTATTTACTACTTCTTGTCGTTGTTGCAGTGCTCCTTTCACATCTAAAAGCATTTTTCTCAAACCATATTTACTTCTAATGCGAATAACATCTGCTGGTCTAGCTAAAGTTCTATTTTCAAAAAGGACTTCATATAAAAAATTATTTATTTGTTCACCGCTAGCAGTATTGACCAATTCATTAACAGAATATCGAGTGTCAAAGAACTTCTTAAGCATTTCCTTTTTATTTGGTACTGTCTCAAGACACAAATTACCATCTCTATATATAACTTTTGATATTTTCATATAATGTTTAAATGCAAACTCTTTAACATCCTCTTTCTTAAACCGATAGTTAAAATAATATCGTTCCTTAAGATTTTGACCAAAATAGCAAAGTATATTTTCATCCTTGCTTGTTCTATAAGGCATGCGCATTTCTATTAGGTATTCATCTCCCTGGTAGTCATATAGAACCCATGTATTTCCATGTGCACATATAAAATCAAGCAATCCTTCAGATTCACACCGTTGACTCAGAACATATTCTAGAATTTCCAGAACACTGCTTTTTCCAGTGCCACGACCACCTATTAAACAATTTAATGCATCTGAGAAACTTAAGCAAAAGTTTTCTTTTCCATTTGTTCCGCTCAAGAAACCATCTATGCAATTTTCGATATATATACCCTTAATGAATTGCTTATCATGCCTTTCTTCTTTAAAACTAATGGAAATATCATAATCATCAAGAGCTTCTTTAATCATAGAAAATTTTCTTTTGCTGCCCTTAATCCAAAAACATTTTTTGTCAATTGATCCCAGATCATGCGCATCATTATCAATAAAGAATTTGATTTCTGTTGAACGATATTTCATCACATTCGACTTAATATAACCGAGATTATCGTAATCAGATAACCCAATAAAATGTAGTGCTTCATCTGAGAATAACTTTTGTTTATAGGCACCGCTTAAATATTTTTCTTTAAATGTATCTGAATTATCTAAATGAGCAATATAACCTATTCCCCCTACAGAACTGATAAATTGCAATACTTCCCTGCTCGTTTTATAAGAGCCTTCTTCAAGATTAAGTAAATTATCCTCCAGCCATTTATTTATTACTTGTTTATTTTCATTAGTATTTTCAAAAACACCAACAACATGATTCTTGTCTGCGCAAGATATTTCTACGCCCAAGATTACTTCAGTATAGGTATTTCTCTTCCTCATTTGGCATAAGTATTTGATTGCTATTTCAAGCTTCGGGACTCCCTCTATTGTATGGTGATCTGAAACAACAACAATTTCTATATCTTTTGCAATTAATTCTTCTGCCAGAAGCAAAAAAGATAAGACTTCTTTCCTACTGTTATATTCTTTAAATGATCCTGTTGGTTCAAAGTCTTCAATTTTCAGTACATATGGAAATACATTTCGCTCTACACATAATTCAAATATTTCTTGATCAGAGGAGGTTTTATATCTGCTTTGATTCCAGTTAATCATTAGTTTGTAGTCGTACGACTCCGGAGTATGCACATGAAAACACGTTTTATAAAAAGTACCAAACTTCTCTTTCCGCTGTTTTATAGCGTCATATGCAGCTTCTTCATCTCGCATTGATTTTTCCATGATGCTCACCTCCATTCCGTAGTCTTCTATTTGAGCTCGAATAAGTTCCCCATCATCGTCTTCTTTTCAACCTTGTCTAGAACAAGTTCTGACAACTCATTCTGTTTGAGGACATGGCAATGAAGCAATAGCGAACCATTTTTTATATAAACCTGATAATATTCAAACTGATCTTCTTTTCATCCACATCTGGTTGGATTAATACGCAGTGGTATTTCAACTACCTATTATTAGCCTAATTGTAAGCTAGTCTAGCTTCTAATGCTTAAGGATACTACAAAATAAATTTATTGTTTATTTTTTAAATCACCTGTTTTGTCTGCAACGAATTTAGCGAATAGTTTTTGCTTTTCAGTTCGTTCCTTTTCAGCAATAATATCATCCAGTATTAGTTCAATACCTACCTTTATGTATGGGTACATATCAAGGCACTCATCCTCACTTAATTCGTGTATTCCTTTGCTAACAATGCCATATACATTTTTGTTTTTCACAAGCACCTTTGGTAAGTAATCTTGCAAAATATCAAGTTTGTCCTTAAATTCGCTGCGTAAAAAGTCTTCCTCAGATACAACCAGTGAACCTTTTACTTCATCATATTTTTTAAAAACCAGGCTCTCAATAATTCGGCGCAAGTAGACAAACGAACCTATCCCTATACCGTGTGAGAAAAGACCTAAAGATTTACTATACTCTCGAAATTTTTACCTAGTACAGATTTGTATTTTGTAATATCTCCAATTGATATATCGGCAAAAGACGGGTATTGACCAATTTTATTCATCTTATTCTCCGTTACCAACAGATCAAACAAGATTGAATGTTCATATTCTCTTGTGCAACGAAAAGATAAGCAATATCTCTTGTTTAAATATTGACTAAACACTTCTTCTTTTTTGGGCATTCTACCACGACCACCTTCAACATCATTCAATGCAATGCAAAAGCCTCTCTCTTCGTGTATCTCTTTATCTACACTTTCAAATGTCCTCAATTCGTTGCACTGAACGCAAAAGCAATTGATATTATAGCCATTAAAGATACCTCCAGAAAGAAGCTTTTTTAGCTCATCTAAGTCTTCGATGGAAATATCGACACTATTATACAAGCCTTTATTTACTAAAGAGCCTCAAACTTTGACATTTAAATTCCTTCTAGAATTTATTTCCTATTATTTACCTATTATTAATTCAATTCAGCTGTCGGCTAAGTCGGAGGGATTACTCCCTCCTTCTCGCCTAAGAACTGTACGTGTCCCTTTCAAGACATACAGCTCAAGCTCTCATTTATCCGTTGTCTTTATGATATTTCTGCCAACCTTAATTGTCTTAAGGTTTTATACCCTTCTAGTTTTTGCTGGCTAGTTGGAGGTTCACCTTTTTAGCGGAAACATTTTATAATATTGTCTGTTACAGTACCCATGTACCAATTGCAGATTATTATACTTCCTTGTTCCGCCGTGTATCACTGGGATTTTCTCTTGTACAACCAGCCTTTCATTGAAATCTGTAATACTCATTTTGCATATAGGGCATTTATATTTCTGCATTTTAGCTAGTTTCTGATTGATTTTAATACAGTTTCTATCAAATTCCTTTTCATCCCTACGTTCAAAATATTCTTTAAGGCATGCATCGTATGGCGTTGCTCTGATTTTAATTAGAACATGCCTTATTATTGATATCCATGACATTTTTGTCAGTTGCTTATGCTCTTTTGGGTCCGTCAATATCCACCTATCTTTGCTTTGTCCTGTTATATCTGGTTAATAGTACCTACCTATTATCCATGTCTTACTTTTAGTTGGATGCAGATACTTTAAGAATTTAAATGTGCTCTTCCAGACGTGGTGATCAATATGTGAATACGTCCGTTTTGCGACAGATGGCGACCAGTAGTTACCTATACCTCTAATTATGGGGTTAAGTTTCTCTATCACTGCATTGACGTTGTTGCATTTTAGCTTCTGTACTTGTTGAGAAATGGTTTCTTTAGCTTTCTTGATAGACTCTTTTGATGGTTTTATCAACAGTTTTTCGCCCTGACAGGTTTGGTACAATCTAACATTGAAGCCCAGAAAGTCAAAACCTTCCTCTATTGATGCTATTCTTGTTTTTTCTGGTGATAATTCCAGGCCTCTTTTTTCTAAATATGGTTTTAATAGACCGTAAACATCTTCTGCATCCTTTTGTGTATTACACATTACTACAAAATCATCAGCATAGAACACTAATGTATATTTAGTAACATTTCTATAACTTCTAATTATGCCATTGTTTTTTACGGGTTTGTACTTTATTCCTAGTAGTTCTTCCATACCCAGTAGTGCAATATTGGCAAGTAGCGGTGATATAATACTACCTTGTCCAGAACCAAATTCTGTTTCATTAAATACACCATTATCAACATATCCTGCTTTTAACCATTTGCCTATCAAGTCAGCGTAGGAGAATTCTTCTATCTGACCCATAATGTAATCGTGATTCAGATTATCAAAGCAACCTTTAAAATCCCCTTCAAAAATCCATCTTTTCTTACTGCCTCTGCGGCAGGACAGAAAAATCCTTGCAATAGCGTCGTGACATCCTCTTTTAGGTCTAAAACCATATGATATTGGTTCAAACCTTGCCTCTCATTGTGGCTCTAGTGCTCCGTTGATAATGTTTTGATATATCCTATCTCTTATTGTAGGGATACTTAGTGGTCTTAATTTCCCGTTTTTCTTTTTAATATAAGTTCTATGTGACGGCCTGGGATTGTGTTTTTCTATATCTAACTTAATCTGTTGTGCTATCTGATAGATAACAGGCTATAGGAATATTATGCCAACGCAAATGGGTATAGTATCCCTAATAAGAGCAATTGTAT
>NZ_JBNPXI010000037.1:0-28872 GCF_050433385.1 Brassicibacter mesophilus | reverse complement strand
TTAACTCAAATGTATTAACGTTGACGTTAATTCATAAGTTGTTTTAACAGCTTTGCTGTTATTAAACTTGTCTTTTCACTGTTCAGTTTTCAAAGGCCAAACATCAGCTTTATTATCTTAGCACTTTTATTTCCTTGTGTCAAGCGCTTTTTCCATTTTTCTTTTGTTGTTTTGTCGAATATTGTCGACTTTTACTACTATATCAAATTTCTTTTCTCTTGTCAACAGCTTTTTTAATATTTTTTATTTCTTATTATTTTAGCTGTTTTCTGTCGTCTTTTGTTCGGCGACTTATTTAATATAGCATATTTATTGTACCTCAACAAGTGTATATTATTCATCTTATTCCCTTCTATGCTAAAATATTTTTTACTATCTTCAATTTGCTCACGAAATGTGCTTCTTTTACATACTAGCGTTTTTCATTTAACTACAGGAAAAGATAATTAATAAATAGTACAAATACGCATCTAATATAAATAAATATTAGATGCGTATTTTCTAAAATAAAACTCCAAGTCTTTATTATATACTTACTTAACTAGTTCTATACCCCTATTAAATGCATTGATATTTAACTCAACAAACTTTTCATTTACTTGATCTTTTATTACATCTTCCCAATTTACTTCATTAATATTTAATGCCTTAACTAAACTTCCAAGCATTAATATATTTTGAGCTTTTATATTTCCTAATTTGATAGCTTCATTTGCAGCTTCAAGCACTATGGTCTGAACTTTAGCTTTGAGTTCATCAATTATTCCTTTAGGATATTCCATCTGTCCAGTGAGTATAGGTGCAGACGGTATAGCATAGTCATTAACTACTAGCTTGCCATTAGGCTTTAAATATTCAATCCACCTCATAGCTTCCATCTTCTCAAAAGCTACTATTATATCGGCTTGCCCCTTACCAATGATTGGTGAATATACTTTTTCCCCATATCTAACTTGAGTTGTAACACTTCCACCTCTTTGAGCCATACCATGAACCTCTGACATTTTAACATCATACCCTGCATCAATAAGTCCTTTGGCTAACACTTTACTCGCAAGAATTATCCCTTGCCCTCCAACTCCTACCATTAGTATATTTTTAATATCAGCCATATTACTCACCCACCTTTACAATTGCATTAAATGGACACACCTGTAGACACACTTCGCATCCAACACACATGGTCTGATCAATAATTGAACCTTTTTCTTTATCAAATGATATTGCAGGACAACCTACTTTAAGACACATCTTACACTTTTTACATTTGTCTATGTCTACTGTACATTTTTTCTTATAATTAAGTTCGTATTCTTTTATTTCTTCTTCGTGTGATTTCTTTAGCACACATGGCCATTTGGTGATAATAACCATTGATTCGTCTGTATTTATAGCTTTATTAATAGCTGCTTCAGTTTGTTTTAGGTCTAGTGGGTTTATAATTTCAATATTCTTAATCCCTATGGCTTCACATATTTTAACGATATCGATACTTTCAGTAACATCGCCTGACAATGTATAACCAGTACCTGGATTTTCTTGATGACCTGTCATGCCTGTAATTCTATTATCGAGAATTATTGTTGCAGAATTACCCTTATTATAAACAATGTCTATCAATCCTGTTATTCCTGAATGGAAGAATGTTGAATCTCCTATTACTCCAAAAACCTTTGTCTTTCTTCCATTTACTTCTGATGCCTTACTAAATCCATGTCCAGCACTTATACTTGCCCCCATACATATACAAGTATCCATTGTTTCAAGTGGAGGAGCAGAGCCTAGCGTATAACAACCTATATCACCAGTTACAACAACGTTTTTCTTTTTACTTAAAGTATAAAATAATCCTCTATGTGGACAACCAGCGCACATAGTAGGTGGTCTTCCAACTACTTTTTCTTCTACTATATCTATCTTTTCTTTTTCCTTACCTAATATCGCTTCTGCAATAATATCAGGATTTAATTCACCAGTATTTGGTATTAGCGATTTACCTGTAACTTCTATTCCCATTGCTTTTATTTCTGTTTCTAAATAAGGCTCTAATTCTTCAATTACATACACCTTTTCAACTTGTTTGCAGAATTCTTGTATTTTAGCCTTAGGAATTGGGAAAGTCATTCCAAGCTTTAGATAAGATGCATCTTGTCCAAAAACTTCTTTCGCATATTGATAGGCTACACCTGAAGTAATTATACCTATAGCTCTATCGTTTAATTCAATTTTATTTAATTCGGTATTATTGCTATACTCTTCAAGTTTTATTAACTTCTCCTCTAGCTTAACGTGAAGCTTTCTTCCATTTGCAGGAGTTGCCACATATTTAGGTATATTCTTATTATATTCTTTTATACCTACTTCATCTCTTTCTCCTATTTCAACAAGCCCTTTACTATGGCATATTCTAGTAGTTAATCTCAATAGTATTGGTACATCAAAAGACTCACTTATCTGATAAGCTATTTTAGTAAATTCCTTAGCCTCTTGGCTATCGCTAGGCTCAAGCATTGGTAGTTTAGCAAACTTTGCATAATATCTGTTATCCTGTTCGTTCTGAGAGCTATGCATTCCAGGATCATCTGCTGAAACAAGAATGCACCCCCCATTTACTCCCATATAAGCAAATGTAAACAATGGATCAGCTGCAACATTTACACCTACATGCTTCATAGCTGCTAATGTTCTAGCACCTGCAATAGATGCACCAACCGCAACCTCTAATGCTACTTTTTCGTTTGGAGCCCACTCAGAATAAATTTCACTATACTGAGCAATATTTTCTAGAATCTCTGTACTTGGAGTCCCAGGATACGCTGAAGCAAAGGTAACTCCTGCCTCATAGGCTCCAAGTGCTACTGCCTCATTTCCAGTTAATAACTTTTTCATTATTACACCCCTTTACAAGTTTGATAAAATGAAAAAACTTAGCATGTTTTGAGTTAATTTATGTTTAATTTATTAAACAACTATTTAATAAGAAGCTATAAGACTACCTAGTGCAATAGAATACAATTTAGCTTCATGAGTATCAGCTCTTGATACGAGTACTACCGGTGTCTTAGCACCCATTATTATTCCAGCTGACTGGCTATTTGCAAAATAAGTAAGACTCTTACCAATCCCATTTCCAGTTTCTATATTTGGTACAAGTAATATGTCTGAATCACCTGCTACTTGGCTATTATAATTCTTTATCTGCGCAGCTTCATTTGAAACTGCTAAATCCAACGCCATAGGTCCATCAACTATAACACCTGTATCGAATTTTCTTTCAAGCGACATGGTTTTCAATTCATCTGCATGAACTGTTGCAATCATCTTAGGATTTACTTTCTCCTTTGCAGCTAAAGCAGCAACCTTTACAGTATCATATCCTAATGCTTTACATACTCTAGTTGCATTTCTAACTATTTTTACCTTGTCTTCTAGTGATGGGTCAAGATTCATCCCCCCATCAGTTAAAAAAATTAATTTATGATATGTTGGTACTTCATATACCATTACATGGCTCAATAAACTTTGAGTTCTTAATCCATATTCTTTATTAAGAACCTCTTTTAACAATATTGATGTATCAATCAAACCTTTCATTATGAAATCAGCCTTACCACTACTTACAAGTTTAACTGCTATCTGTGCTGAACCAACTATATCTAAGGAATCTATTTTTTCATAATCCTCTAGTGATATATTTAATTGTTTTGCGATTGCTTCTGTTTTATTTATATCTCCAATTAAAATAGGTTCTATTATGCCTAAAGAAGTAGCCTCACTAATTGCTCTTAAAACTTCCTCATCATGACATGCAGCAATAGCTAGCCTTCTTTTGCTCTGTTTTATAGATTTATCAAGCATTTCTTTAAGACTTTTTATCATCAAAGCTCCCCCTAACTATTATTTTTATTTTGCATAAAATCGTTTTCCCAAACAACATTTTATCATATATTCATCACTATGTTCAAAATATTTACAAAACTTTAATCCATATACACAAGATATATAATTAATATTCAAGATATTCGTGTATTTCATCAAGTATATCATCATAATATTCAGTAAGCTTTCTTAGAATATAATTAGTATAAAAACAGCTTTTTGTCCCATTCTTTAAGTAATCCCTATAACACAAATCTATATATACAATTTTTTCAATGCATTTTTCTGATAAAATATATGAATCTAATAAATACTTTAATAGCTCCTTTTGCTTTTCGTTATTTAGATTTTTTCTATTATATTTCATGAACGACCATAATATCGAATAAATGTTCTCTGTAGCTAAATATAAGTATTTCAAGATATCTTCTTCTATTATTTTGTCATTCTCTTCCCCATCATTTCTATCACAGTATAATTTTATATACATGACATAGTTCGTGGTTTTTTTAACCTCATCAGTCAATTCAACTATGTTACTCATATCCATCCTCCTTAAAATTCGCCTTTTTATATGTATATATGGATATGTGATTTAATATACAAAAAAAGAATATGAGTTAACCCATATTCTTTTTTCTATCGAGTTCATTTTTACATGCGATTGTTATTTCATCTTCAGAGTTAATAGCATATGCTCTTAAAATATCTTTTTCTGCATTGCTAATATCTAATAATTGAAGATACGTCATTCCTCTATTACATATTATCTCATAGTCATTTGGCTTCAATTCAATTGCTCTACTAAATGTTTCTATTGCTTCTGTTGTATCACCTAAATATACTTGGCAAAGCCCTAGTTCATTAAGGGCATCAACCTGCTTTGGAGCAATATCTAAAACACTAATAAACTCAGCTTTAGCTTCTTCAAAACGTTCAAGTTGTCTATATCCTAGTCCTATCATGAATAGCAGATTCCACCAACCTACATATTTTTCTTTCAAAGGAAGCAACTTTTCTAATCCCTTTTCTGCATTACCATTTATAATTTGAAGATACCCTTCTTCATAGATTACATCATCATCCACTGCTTCAAGCCCTTCTCTAACTTCTTGAAGTAATTCATCATCATTTCCTAACTGAATATATTTTTCCCACATTAACTCACATTTCTTGAATTGCTTGCTATTTTTATAATGATATCCTAGCTTATAATATGATTGACCAAAATTACTATCTATATCAATTACTTTCTCAAAACATTCTGTGGATTTACTTAAAAATACATTTCCTAATTTTTTATTATCTGATTCAAACAATCTTTTAGCTTTTTCTTCTAAAGCTAATCCATAATTATATATTCCCATTACATGTCTGTCATTAATTATTGTTAATGCTCTTAACCATATGATTCCATCTTCAAATAACCCTTCATTTATTTTCTTTAATCCACTATAAAGTATGTATTCTTCAATTTTTTCATCATATTTGTACAGAATACGCTTGTATTCTTCACAGTGTTTAAATTCTGGATCAACTCCAACAGTATATACCATTCCATTAATAATTGCAGAAACTTTTACCTCATCCTGTGCTTTTTTTTCTTTAATTTCAGTAATCAGTTCATCAATAATTAAAGGTAATGGGGTATCAGAGTAAACTTTATAGCCCTTTATATCTACATAAGTTTCTGGTTTTATTTCTATAAACGATAAGTTTTCCGTTTTTTCTTTAAAATAATTATCAAGCTCTTTCATCGTAACCCACCTATCTTCTTAAGTATTTTATCATAATTATTTATACAAATCTCTCATAAACATTCTTTTTCTTCTAGTACTAGTACTTAATACTTCAAATAATACACCTCTATAAATCATAATAAATGAAAAAAGAATTTGTCCAATAATATACAACAATATGCTTTTCAACGATAAACTAAATCCAAAGCTAAAGTTAATTGCAAATAAATCATTTATTACTCTACCAGTTGTCAAATAAAGGATACCAATTAAAATAGCATTTGGTATAAACCATTCAATCCAATTCTCCTTAACATAGTTAAATGCATACACAATTGACTCCCAAGGAGAATAAAATTTTTGATATATAGTTTCTGGTAATGCATTAAGAAGAATCAATATTAGGAAACTGATTATGAAGTTTAATGTACCAGGAGATACAACTGTGTTATATAAAATAGGTGCTAACACCATATCAAATAAAAAGCCAGCTAACCATCCTATAAATAGTACTCCATATACCTTCCATAAGTAAGCCTTGAAACCATCTTTAAAATCCTGTAAGTTAAATTTACCATGCTTAATTATATTATATAAAAGATGAAAATAATTTGAAATCATAGCGCTTGTAACAATAAAAGTAATTATACCAGCAAAAAAACCAATTACAGGTATTCTAAAAAAGACTCCAATTATCGAAAATAATATTATGTTAATAACTGAATAAGCAAAACCTGTAAATATTATTTGCCAGTTATTAAAAAATAGTTTGCCTGTTTTCTTCAAAGTACTTTTATTGACAAATATTATATCATTAATTAGATTCACAACAATCACTCCCTATTTTTTTGAATTCATCGGTAACATTAAAGCATTGACATCTATTAAACACATTTTTAAAATCATATACAAATAATATAATGGACTTAGAGTACTTTATATTATTTAAATCATATTTGTATTTAATGAAATCAAGAATATTCAAATTAAATTCTTCAAAATAAACATCATTAATAATTTTCTTAGCTGGTAGATTGGCATGTTTTGGGATATATTTAGATACATTATCTTCATTCTTAAGAAAATCATGTTTTTGTTTTTTCAGGTAATCACTATTATCATTTTTGATATATTTAGGAACATTTGGTGATTTATTGTTGTAGATAAAATCAAACCGTAGAACCTCTTTGAATATTTCTAAGTTATTTTCTATACCTGATAAGTAAAAATCAAATAAAATCCTATATAGCTCTGTTCTGCTATGTGACACCCTCTGATGCCCTTTTTCTTGCCAGTATTCAGAAAACTCACTATAAAAGTCAAATGGAGTGTCGTAATAGTTATAAATAATAAAATTAATACTATTTTCAAAATAAAATTCGTTTCCATACTTCTCGACTAAGTCTTCAATACCTTTTAATTTTAAAAGTTGGTTATAGGTTATATAGTTGTTTTCCAATACTTCATATGGAGGCTTATCCAAAAATTTGAATCCATATTTCTCTACATCCTGCCTTAGTCCCGACCCTTTAAGAAGTTTTAAAAATCCAAGCTGAAGCTTATCTGCCCTAAGGCTATAAACATCATTAAATGATTTTCTAAATGTATTGTAATTCTCATGAGGAAGACCTGCTATCAAGTCTAAATGTTGGTGTATATTATTATAGCTTTTTATTTTACTAGTTACTTTCTTTAGTTTTTCAAAATCAGTATTTCTATCTATTATTTCTAAAGTAGCTGGATTAGTAGATTGAACACCTATTTCAAATTGGAATAATCCTTTAGGAATGTGTTCTAAAAAGCTTAGTATATCATCATCTAGTAAATGTGCTGTTACCTCAAAATGAAAATTAATATCGGTTACATTTTGTTCTACAATAAACTGCATAATTTCTAACGCATATTCTTTCTTAGCGTTAAAAGTTCTATCAACAAATTTAACCTGTTTCACTTTAGCATCTATTAGTCTCTTCAAATCTTGCTTTACTCTTTCAATAGAGAAATATCTAACACCTTTGATAGTAGATGAAAGGCAAAATCGACAGTTGAAAGGACATCCTCTAGAGCTTTCAAAATACACTATCCTATTCTCAAAGTCTTTAGCGCCTTTGATAAATGGTGAAGGGATTGTATCTAAATTTTCTATTAACGGACGAGGAGCATTCTGGTAGATTTCATTGCCCTGTCTATAAATGAGTCCTTCTATATCAGAAAAATCATTTCCATTCTGACTTAACTGAGTTAATAATACTTTAAATGTTTCTTCACCTTCTCCAAATATAATAAAATCAATAAAAGGATTTTTTTCAACTATACTCTTTCCGTCAAAAGATACCTCTGGGCCACCTAAAATAATTCTGATATTAGGATTAACAATTTTTAACCTCTGTGCAATATCTAATGTACTCTCAATATTCCAAATGTAGCAAGCAAAAGCAACTACATCGGGACTCTTTCTGAATATCTCACTTGATATGTATTCATTATTTTGATTGATAGTGTATTCATCTATTTCAATATTAGGAAAATCATTCTCACAATAGCTTTTTAAATATCTAATAGATAATGAAGTATGTATATACTTTGAATTTAAAGTAGTTATTAATATTTTCATTTTATCCCTCTTTCAAAACCGTTATTCTTTAGTAATATTCTGCATTATAACCAACATAATATTATTTTACTCCAAACCACATAACTTCTCCATATTTTTTAAAACCTATGGACTCAGCTAAAGCAATGGATGCCTTATTATTAATGTTAATATGAATAAATGGTATATCTCCAGCATCTATTATCCTTTTTGCTAAATTAATACTAACAGAAGAAGCTAATCCATTTCCTCTATTTTTTTCTTTAGTATACATTATTCCCATTGAACCATCATCCTTAATCAGTACCCATGATATTGGGTCACCATCAATACTAAATACAGCTGATGATGCTCTTTCACTTATACATCTTTTAATTACTTCAAGTGAGTTTTTTCCTTTATATGTATAGTTCTCATTAACATGTACTGCATCATCTAATTGAAGATTACTCACTTTATGCTTAATTTTTGAAACGTTCAAATTTTCTGGGCACATATAATAAAGAAAACATCGATCTTCCCATTTTATATTATATATTTCCTTAATCATATCATAGTATTTTATTAAAACACCAGAAAAACCAGCCTCCTTAAAATTCATTTTCTTAAGCATATCAAACATAACGTCATCATCAGAAGCGAATGGTGTACTCCAATGCCCTGAATTAACAATTATTGAATTTGGACATTTTGAATTATCAGCAAATATGACACAATTGTCCATATACTTTATTCTACCTTTAATATTCAGCGTTGCAATATTATCTTTTTCAATTAAAGCATTGATACAATTAAGGTCATTAATTTTAATCAAGATTCCACCCCCAACACTACATATAATCTATTATATCAAAAAAATGCCCTTAAAATGGCATTTTAAAATTTATATCCTAAAATATGAATAAATCTTATATCTACATAATTGTAGTTTGATAAGGGATAATCAAATCTATCATAGGTATGTGCCGCTATAAATATGTTTTCTGGCTTTCTAGGCTCTTTAATTCTAACTACGACTGGAGAGTGATCAAACTTCTCGTCAAATCCAAAATTTAGCTGGATGATGTCTCCTATTTCGATCTCATTTATATTTGATACTACTGATATAGGACCTCTTCCATTATTAGTAGTTAGGTACTGAAACAAATGTTCTACACTGGTCCATGCTGGTGCTCTATTTTTCAAGTTATAGTAATACCACCCTGTCCACTTAGCATCATTCATTGGGCATCCCCCTGCATGTATTACCTGTGATGCAAAGTTAGTACAGTCACCTCCTATGTTCTCAAAATCATAGTATTTAGAATTTCTATCAAGAGCCCATCTCTTTGCATAGATATAAGCAGATTCTCTGTTATAAGGATATATACCAGTCTTCAATTTTTTAAAATTTTTATTCATATCACCACCTCCTTTATTACATTATATTTTTTATTATAGTTTTAAGTTACTTCTCTAAAAACTCATAATTAGTAGCTCTAATAATTTATAATCACTAAGGAAATAAAAAAAATATAATACTTTAGTAAATTATGTTATAATGTAAGAATAAATGGTAAATGGGGGTTTGTTAATGTCATATATGACTATGAGACAGATTAGACATCAGATGAATATAAGCAAGCTTGAAGAACTCGATTGTAAGGTCGTATCTATTCAAGGAGTTATGTTCTATGTAGTATATGAATGTGGTGATTTAAAAATTGAGTACATGTATCATATAAACCAAGACAATACATATTATTTAGATCGAATTAAACCTTATATGGTTTCTGCTGGCAACTTGGAAACTGAAGAAATGGTTGTAGACTTAATTAAAGTAGATATTGATCAGTTTAAAAATGCAAAGCTTAGTAACAATTTTGACGATTTTATAGACATCGATAAAAACATTTCTAAAACAGTTAAATCATTTGAGGATTTATTCCTCTATTACAATATATCTAAGCATGATGTTAATAATATCAAACAGAAAATTTCTGAGGTAAAAGAATTACTAAAAGACGTAAAGAACCGTAGTGAAAGAGTTTACCACTACAAAGACCCTAATAATTTAGAAGACCTATAGTTATATAGGTCTTTTTTATTCAATGATTACATTTTGTTGAATTTTATAGTTTTTTGAAAATATATGAAGGTATTTATGTTTTTATATAGAATTAGTATTAAAACAACTGTGCTAGAGGAAGGAGATATGTAAATATGCAAGAGTTTGAAAAAATATCAATTGCAGAGATTTCAAAACAAGACATGCTAATGATTTTAGAAGCCCTAGAATATACGGGTAAGAACACAAATATAAACACATTTATTAATCTGAAAAACAACATTATTAGAGAATTAAGTGAGCTTGCAGATAGCACTGAAGATGAATTTATTAATTATCTTAGTAAAGAATGATTAAACAGCGACCGATTAGTCGGTCGCTTATTTATTTTTGCACAACAACACTATTTCTTTCTTTTCAAAAATCTATATATTCCGGACTTACTGTTAATATAGCTTATTATCATATTACTTTTTTCTCTTCTATTTACAACCATGCATTTATTTAGCAATGGATGTACAAATACATCACCTTTACTATAACTAAATATATCTACATTATTATAGCTACTTTTTGTAAGTCTTTCAGATGCAATTCTCCCTTTTCTAAGCTTTATCAAATAACTACATAGACTTTGAATAAACTCTCTATCTTTTATTTCATTACTCTCTACAGTATTTAATATCAGTCCATTTATTCCATTAATAAAAAAGCTTTGTCTATCATCCATATCTATAGCTCTATTAATAATATCTAGACAGTTAGACAAAGTATAATATTTATCTTTATTTGCTACGCCATTTAATAGACTAATAATATCAATTCTATTTCTTTCAAAATCAATAGAATAATTTCCACTATATTTCTCAATTGGAAGTCTAAAAAATTCTTGATACTCAATTAAAAATTGTTTTTGTGATAATCTAATAATTTCTTCCTTTAAATGAGATATTATATCTTCTGGAGTTCTATTGTTACTTTCAAACAGCAAATATAATAATTTTGATAGCATTATGCTTTCTAATAATGTGTTTATATTTCCAGAAGTAAATAAAACATTCGTAATAACCTCGTCAATTATTACATCCCAACATTCATTTGCTGCAACAATGGGAACTATTCTACTATTGATGCTATCATCTATATTTGTCCAATAGTTTTCATCATTTTTTGAACATGCAGCATTTAAAAGCAGCTCACTCTTTCCATGTCTATAATATGTCCAAAGCTTAAGCTCTTCATTAAATCTATTATAGTCAATAATTGTACCACACTTATCCATCGATGGAATTAACGATTTAGCTGTTATTATCATTAACTCTACTACATAGGTCCATTGTCCTGTGGCATATTCTTCATCTCCAAAAGAATAGAGTTGCATATTCCTATTATACCTTTTTACCTCACCATAGCACCCGTTCATTATAAAGTTTTTTAAAGAATTATCTATCATAAAAACACTCCTCAAATCTAGCTATATCTAGTATAGCAAACTTTGATAGTTTAAAAAAGATAAAGCTAGCAGCCCGTTAAAGAGCTCTAGCTTTTTATGCACTAATATTTTCCTTAGCTTTTCTTAGTATTATTGCTCCAATAACTATTAAAACAACTGGAAATACCGCATTCCTAAATATCCGAATCACTTCTGGGTTTACTGAAATTCTATTGGACATATACATTAATTGACTAAGCATTTCATCGAAAAGTATTAATCCTCCTAAAGAAACAAGCCCTATTCCAACATGCTTCATGTTTATTTTATTAAGATCAAGATTAAAAACAGGCTCATTTTCAACAATTTCTCCTTGGTCTATTTTCTTTCTAATATGATAACAGTCAAAAAAGCTGTAAAACCAAACTATAACTGTAAATACCATAAGAAAGTCTGCAGAGTAAAATAGGTTAGTGACTGCAATAACTCCAAAGAATACAAGCATTAATTGAAGTCCCCTGTTCATAATACCTAAATACATATGCCCTGCACCTGGAATAAAAGAAAAAACAGTTGCCCAAAACGAACTATATTTTTTCTGAGTACTATTAGCATTATTCATTTTGTTATTGTCTGTTTTGATATTATTATGTTGTTGAAAGCCATTGTTAGCAGTATTCTTAATAATAGGTATTTCGTTCTTTTTAGCACATTTAAGACATACAATTCTCCCATTATTATTCACCGCACATTCTTTACATATATTCGAGCCACATTCTGAACAAATAAAATTTGCTTCTGAATCATTATGATATACGCAATTCATTAGTTACCCTCCTTAATATGTTATTTAACGCTTTGAACACCAAGGTAGTCTGTGAAATATTTTAAGCTTTGTGACATCTTGGTTAGTGGATTTGTTACAATTTGATTAATTTCAAGTGCTCCTCTAAACAATCCATTTGTAAGATTTATTGGATTATAATCAGCAATGTTACATAGTATAAACATCATACCTGCTGCAACAAAGCTAATACCCCAAGTTTTTAATGCTGCCTGTCTGAATTTTATCACTTTTTCATAATTAGCTATTTTATTTAATACTTTATCTGTAAAATCAACTGGTGGAAATATTGGCTGATGCTTAGCCATAGCATCAAAAAAGTAACTTGTATCTTCATATTCTACTCTACAGACATTGCATTTATCTAGATGTTTTTTGATATTATGGACTTCTATATCAGTCAGCCTGCTTTCAAAATATTTATCCATATTTTTTATAACTTCTTTACAGTCCATTTATACCCACTCCTATCACTCAGCTTTATAACTTCTTCTTTTAACATTCTCCTAGCTCTGTAAAGTCTTGTCTCTACTGTCCTTTCTGGTATATCCAATGCAAATGCAATTTCTTGATAAGACATATTATTAAAATGGTACATTATAATAACCGATTTATAGTTATCAGGTAGCTTGTAAACTAACTCATGAACCTCTCTTTGATTTTCATTGGATATTATCATATCTTCAGGTAAAGGGCTATTGTCCCGAATCTCAAATGATGAATCATTTTTTGACTCACTACTTATACTTGAAATATTTATGTTTATAATCTTGCTATTCTTTCTTTTCCAATCAAGACACGCATTTAGTGATATTCTATATATCCAAGTTGAAAGCTTACTTTCAAATCGAAATTTGCCAATTTCTTTATATATTTTCAGAAAAATTTCCTGTGATAAGTCTTGAGATTCATCATAATCATTAGTAAATTTATATGTCATGCCAAAAACTCTATTTTTAAATAAATCCACTATATACGGAAAGATAGCCTTATTGCCATTTTTTAATTCAGAAACTATTTGATCTTCATTCAACTAAAAACACCACCCTGGGCAACCAAGCCTTAATTTGCTAGTATCTTAATATCCCCATTTCTATCTCTAACATCGATTTTAACTCCATTATTCCCATTACTTTCATTAATTCTTTGCTCATTTATGCTTTCTTTTATTGCAAACCCAAATCTATCACTTATATTACCATATTCAGTAACAATATTAAAACTACCTTTCTGAGTAGATGGCAAATCAATATTTATATCTCCAAACTCATTGTCGATATCTATTCCTTTTTCAATCGGATGACTTGTACTATAGTTTATGTTCCCATTCTTAGATACTATTCTTAGAGATTTACTTACTTCTGAGATATCTGTATTTCCAAATCTATTAGCCACATTAACTTCATCATCTATCTTATCTACTGTTATATTCCCATTACTATTTTCGATAGTTAATTTACCTTTTACATTCTTAGTTTCAATATTACCATATTTACCTTTTATTTTCACATCTTTAGACACTTTTTGTACCAAAATACTATCGTGTGAATTTTCTATTTCAACACTTCCATTGATATTCATAGCTTCTATATTACCAAATGCATTTCTTAAAGTTAAATCACCTTCAATATTATCTATATTTATATTTCCATGTTTATTATTTACTATCACATTTTCATTAATTTTATCAGTATCAACATTACCAAATGAGTTTTCTACTGACAATTTGCCACCTAAGGATCTAGCTTCCACATTGCCGTGTGAATTCAAAATATTAGCATCTTTATCTATACCATCTATGGTAACATTTCCAAACTTATTCTCCACATCTACCATCATACTTTTAGGAACTTTTATATAATAACTAACACTTATATCTCCTATTTTATCTCTTTCTTGTTGAAGTCGATCTATATTTGAAACTATTCTTATAGTTCTATCAGAATCATCAATATTTATAATTTTGTTAGATATTTCTTCAGCTAATTTTTCGTCATTATGCTTGAAGTTAATTTCTGCGTTAATTTCTACTTTATCACTACTAGAGCTATAAACTTCTACATTTCCAAAAGAGTTAGTAACATCTATACCATCTTTCCCGCTACTCTCTAAAATATAATCTTTTGTAAATTTTGAGTCATATTTGTAGAATACATTGAAATTATGTGATATGCGAATTCCATCTTTAAATAAACTAAATCCTGAAAAAGCCATATTGACACTTGCAGTAACTGAAGATGATATAATAATTACTATCAACAATACAATACTAATAGTGTCAATAGAAATATTTACATCCTCATTTTTCTTCTTATAAATCAGTCTAATTATGATTATTTCTAATCCAAACAGTATTATTATACATGGCCATATTATAGAAAAAATATTAAAAATATCAATATCAATAAAATTATTTAGTAAAAGCAAAACTCCTAATGAAATAAGCGTTATAGCTAATGTTATAACTCCTAATTTTTTCTTTTTCACAATTTTCCCTCCCTGAACCTGATTATTAAGTCTTTCTAATATGTTTCATATATCAGTATAGACGAAAGTATATGTGCAAACCCTTCAAAATATTTTATATTCATAGATATTCCCACACAAAAAAAATAGGCATCATATAGATGCCTTAATAAACAATTTCCCGGGGGGGATGTTTATTGATTTAGTCGAATTATACAATCCGACATATTATACTATTATTATAGATTATTTTTAAATTTTTGTAAATACTTCGACAGATTATTGCATAGTTTTTTCACATTTTTTGAGGAGCTTCAATTCCTAACAATCCGAGACCAGTTTTTAATACTGTTCCAACTGAATCAACAACTAATAATCTTGCTTTCTGAACTTTTTCATCTTCTACAATTATAGGACATTCATGATAAAACTTATTAAATGCTTGTGCAACATCTACTATATGCCTTGCTATAAAAGATGGTTCATTTTTTTCCATTGCATCTAAAACTACTTTTTCAAATCCTTGTATCAATCTAATAATATTTACTGATTCTTCATTTATTATTATTGAATAATCAACATCTGTTGTTATTTCATATTGAGCTCTATTGAGAATACTATTTATCCTTGCATTAGTATACTGTACATATGGCCCAGTCTCACCTTCAAACGCAAGAGTTCTATCCCACGAGAAAGTATAATCTTTTATACGACTATTAAATAATTCTTGGAATATTACTGCTCCAATACCAACTTGTTTTGCCACTTCATCCTTATTTTCTAAATTTGGATTCTTTTCACTTATTATTTCCTTTGTTTTTTCTACTGCATTTTTTAACACATCTTCTAAGAATACAACTCTTCCTTTTCTAGTAGACATAGTTCCTTCTTCTAGACTTACCATTCCAAATGGAACATGAACACAATCTTTAACCCAATCATATCCCATAAGTTCTAATACCTTAAACCACTGCTTGAAGTGTAAATTTTGTTGTGAACCTACCACGTAAATATTCTTGTAAAAGTCATATGTTTCTTTTCTGTATATTGCAGCTGCTATATCTCTCGTTATATATAGGGTTGAACCATCACTCTTTTTAATCAACGCAGGAGGCATTCCATAATCTTCTAAATCAACTATTTGCGCTCCTCTAGATTCTGTTAATATACCTTTGTCTTCCATCATCTTGACAACTCTTGGCATTTTATCAGAATAGAAACTCTCTCCAGCAAAAGAATCAAACTCAATATTAAGCATGTTATATACTCTACTAAACTCTTTTAAACTAACTTCTCTTATCCATTGCCATAAGTTAGTTGCTTCTTTATCTCCATCTTCAAGTTTTTTAAACCACATTCTTGCTTCATCTTCGAGTTTATCATCTTCTTCTGCTTCTTCATGGAATTTTATATATAGCTTTAGCAATTCTGGAATTGGATCTGATTCAACTATCTGTTGATCTCCCCAAGCTTTAAATGCTACTATCAGCTTACCAAATTGAGTTCCATAGTCACCTAGATGGTTTATAGCTATAGCGTTGAAGCCTAAAAATTTATATATTTTATATAGCGATTGACCAATAACAGTAGTTCTAATATGGCCTATGTGGAAAGGCTTAGCTATGTTAGGTGATGAAAACTCTACAATAACATTTCTTCCTTTGCCAACATCAGAAGAACCAAATTTTTCTTTTCGAGCTACAACTTCTTCAAGTACTGTTTGAGCAAGTTGTTTTTTATCAACAAAAAAATTTACATAAGGTCCTACATTTTCGATTCTTTCAAAATACTCATTTTGCTGCATACTTTCAGCTATTTCCTGTGCTATGATATTAGGTGATTTTCTAAATGCTTTTGCTAGCCTAAAACATGGCATCGCATAATCACCTAAGTCAAAGCTTGGTGGTATCTCTATTAATTCTTCAACATCACTTTCATTTAATCCATCTACTTTACTACTAACAAGTCCAGCAATCTTTTTTTTAAAATCAATCATATTTCACGCCTCCTGTTCCTATCTAAATAAAAAAATCCCATCTCAATAAAGAGACGAGATTTTTACCCGTGTTACCACTCTAATTGGCATGATAATAATCATACCCACTCAAACCCTTTAACGTAGGGAACCGTCAAGCCTTACTCAGTTTCAGGCAGCTTTTCCAAGATTCTCTTCAGATAGATCAATGTATCAGGCTTACACCGTCCCTGACTCGCTTAGACAGTAAACATATCTTACTCTTCTTTTCGTCAAATTTCAATTTATTATTGAATAAACATTGTATCATATAATATTTTCCTCTTCAACAGATATTTATTCATTATTTATCAGGAATAAATTCACTACTAAACTTAAATCCTTTATCCATTTCAACACCATTAAGCTTTTTCATTGCTTCACCATTTATTGTAATTATTACTTCTTCATTTTCAGGGAAAAAAGTTAACGTATTTACTATAGATGCAATTGCAATTTTAGTTTCAGCCTCATTTTTTTTCATATTATCAGCAAACTCTTTTGATAAATCTACATATACCTTGTTATCCTTTTTTTCTACTCCTAATAATTTTGTATCCTTTGGTATAGGTGTAATGAAGCTTTCTACTTGTTGATAGCTAATTAGTCGCTCTAACGCAATCTCCTCTATAGACTTGTCTTTTAACATAGAATCGTTTGAAGCTATCTCAAATCTTTCTCCAAATATATAAGGTAGTTTATCATGCTTTAGATATAATACATAATCAATATATTGTATATCTTGGTTTTCAGAAGTATCGCTTTCTTTCTGCTGCTCCTTATCGTTATTATCAGCTCCTGCTACATCACCTATTGATCCTTCCCCCTGCTTGTCCTTATTACAACCAGCAAGTAGAGAAAACATTAATAATGCAATCATTAATAAAATCAAAATTCTTTTCACCATAATACCCCCTTAGGTTATAGTATTTCTTCTGGAAGGTTATCTTCGTTATAGACCTTAACTCCATTTTGGGATAAAATATCTGCTGTTAGTCCCTCTCCTTTAATTTTTGTCTTAGTAAAAGAACCATCGTATATCCAGCCATATCCACACGAAGGACTTCCAGATTTCAATATTGCTATCTTAGAATTATACAATTTAGCAATATTTAGTGTTTCTTTAGCACCTTTAACAAATCCATCTGTTACATCTTCGCCTTTATCATTTATTACCCTCATTTGACCATCTTTATCAATTTTTATTTCGCTTGGCTGTCTAGGTGTAGTTAATCCTCCTAACTGCTCAGGGCATACCAGTATTGCTTTACCTTGTTTTATTAGATTAACAATCCTGTCATCTAAATTATTACCACCACTGTATTTGCAGTTAACTCCAGCCAAGCACGCACTAACTATATACAATTTCATCATCCTTTACTTTAATTCTACAACAGTTACCCCTGTACCACCTTCACCATAGTTTCCTAATCTAAAGGTTTTAACATGTTTATGACTCTTTAAGAGCTGTCCTATTCCTTCTCTTAATATTCCAGTTCCTTTACCATGTATAATAAATACACTCTTTAAGCCTGCTATATATGCATCATCTAAATATTTATCTACATCCAGTATAGCCTCTTCTAAACTCATACCTCTTAGATCTATTTCATTTTTAATTGATGAAGCTTTAGATTTCATTATAGATTTTGTTCCAGATTTAAGTTCTGATTTTTCTTTTTCTGACGCTCTAGCAATAGTTGAAATATGAACATTAATTTTCATAATCCCTACTTGTATCATTACATTGCCTTCATCATCTGGAGAACTTAAAACTATTCCTGTTTGATTAAGTGAAAGTATAGTAACATTTTCTCCAGGTCTAAGATTTTTAGGAGGCTTTGCATTTTTCTTAACTATTATGTTTTCTATAAGTTCACCTTCAACGCTTTCAAGCTTTGACTTTAGTTTATCCTTTGCTTCTTGGATTTTTTTATTCTTTTCTTTTTCTATTTCAATAGATAAATCCCTTAATTCACTAATAATTTTATCAGATTCTTCTTTAGCATCTTTTAATATTTTCCTTGCTTCTTTCTTTGCTTCCCTCATTACTTCTTGTTTCATTTCATCAATTTTATTCTTCTTTTGAAGCAGCTCATCCTTTAGCTTGTCTATTTCTTTCTTTAACGCCTCAGTCTCTTGTCTATTTTGTTCACTTTCTCTTCTATCTCTTTCTATACTTGCAAGTACATCTTCAAACTCAATATTTTCTTTAGAAATTAAGTTTCTTGCATAATCAATAACAAAATCTTGTAATCCAAGTCTTTTAGATATTTCAAATGCATTAGACTTACCAGGGACTCCAATTAACAATCTATAAGTTGGACTTAATGTTTCAACATTAAATTCTACTGAAGCATTTTCAATTCCTTCGGTTGTAAGTGCATACACCTTTAATTCACTATAATGAGTCGTAGCAACTGTTCTAATACCTCTTCCATGCAAATAGTCAAGTATTGACATAGCTAGAGCAGCGCCTTCCGTTGGGTCAGTACCTGCACCAAGTTCATCAAATAATACAAGACTATTTTCCTCAACATTATTAAGTATATCTACTATATTGGTCATATGTGAAGAAAATGTACTCAAGCTTTGCTCAATGCTTTGTTCATCTCCTATATCTGCAAAAACATTTGAAAATACAGCCATTTTTGTTCCATAATCAGCTGGAACCTGTAGTCCTGATTGAGCCATAATTGTTAAAAGACCAACAGTTTTTAACGTAACAGTTTTGCCACCTGTATTAGGTCCTGTAATAACTAAAGTATTAAATTTCTCACCAAGATAAATATTAATCGGCACTACATTATTAACCTTTAAAAGTGGATGCCTTCCCTTCTTAATGTTTATATATCCATTGTTATTAAGAGTGGGCTTTATTCCCTTCATATCAAGAGATAATTTACTTTTTGCAAATATAAAGTCTAACTGGGCTAGAGTGCTTTGATTCTCTCTTATTCCTTCACTTTCTACAGCTACTTTTTCAGTTAACTCTGCTAATATTCTTTCAATCTCAGCTTTTTCTTTGAGTTTTAACTCTTTAAGATTATTATTAAGCTCAACAATTGCAATAGGTTCTATGAACAGAGTGGCACCACTTGATGATTGATCGTGTACTAATCCAGGGAAATTCCCTCTATATTCCTGCTTAACTGGTACAACAAATCTATCTTCTCTAATTGTTATAATCGCATCCTGTAAATATTTCTTATTTGTTGAAGAACTAATTATTGAATTCAATTTGCTTCTTATGGAGTCATTTTTTGTTTGTATCTGTTTTCTAATGCTTTTTAGCAAAGAACTTGCATTATCAGATATCTCCTCTTCACTTATTATGGAATTAAATATGCTATCTTCAATAGTTTTATAAGCATTTAGACTTCCTATCATGTTTTCTAAAATAGGATATTTTGAATCTCTGTCCTCTTTTTCTTGATTTAAAAACCCTTTTATTCTTCTAGCAGCCCTTAATGTGTCAGCTACTCTTATTAAAGCTCCTGGAGTTAATGTAGCACCTATTTCAGCTCTTCTTATTTCACTTAATATATCATGTATTCCACCTAAAGGTGGACTTCCTCTTTTAATAATAATGCTAACGCCTTCATCAGTTTCATTCTGAAGATACTCAACCTTATCAATATTTAGCGATGGTTTTAAGTTCTCCGCCAACTGTTTGCCTAGCGAAGATTCTGTTTTATTTATAAGCATTTGAATAATCTTACTATACTCAAGCACCCTTAAGGTCTTTTCATTCATTGTATTCCCTCCTAACTCTGAGTGCAATCCACATAAATACATTTATTTATATAGATAACAAATTTAAAATAAAAAATAAGTTGAATTTGAGTAAAAAAGATAAGAGAATGCTTATGAGATTTTGTTAAGAAAACTAGGTGAAAGTAGGTAAAAAATCTGTTAATAAATTTGCATGTTTGAGCATAATGTTTTGGGGAGCGAGTTTGCAAATTTTAAGATTTTTTAGTTGATAAGCTTATAGTTTTCTCAAAATCTTCATCCCATAAATGTTCTTTTTTACTCAGATTCTTATATTTCTTATCTATATAACTCCTCTAAAATAGTGTCCTTTAGTAATTGCAACTTTTTGTTTGTAATAATCTAAGAAGTTTAACACCTCATCTTTATCAATAATTTTATTGGCATAATCATAATAAACCGTTTGAATATCTCGTATTTCTTTTTCTACGGTAAAGTCAAGTCTAACCATATTCACATTATTTGAATATAGCTTATCAATATAGTCAGGTATCATTAAAGGCTGACTGTTATAAATAGTTGTAGTCTTTCCTTTTCTAGCTATCTCAAATGTCATGCCCTTCCTATCAAATAACCCAAATCCACTATTAAATTTACAAGTAGAACAACCACTGCTATCTTTACAGCCTTTAACTAGAGATAATGGACAATGCTTAGTAAGCATAACAGGCAAATATCCATATCCTATGGCTTCATGTATAATATTGTTATTGCCACAGATATTAGAAATCTGACCAAGCGTAAGTTCAGAAGACAGTGTCAAACTTTCAATACCGTAATTAGAAAGTAACTTTATCGCAAAGCTATTAAATAAATTCATTCCATTGTCGCAGTGAATTTTCTTATCATATCTGTCTTTAACAAACTTTAATGTTCCTATGTTTGAAATACTTATTCCATCAACATCTGATACATTTCTGTCTAATACTCTTGATAATCCATCAAATTCATCATTTCCAATAATCCTTTCAGTAGCAATATATACTTCTTTATTATGGCTTTTTAATTGTTTAATGCATTCTTCAAGTCCACCAGTGAATCCCAGATAAGCTCTGTCAAGCTTGTTTATGTCTAGCTGGTTAAATTGCTCTATATTACTAACCTTAACGCTAATCTTATTTGAGTCTTTTACTTGATTTCCTGGGAAATCAAAAACCTGATCTATCTTTGAAACCAAATCATTTCTATTTATTTCTACTCTCTTATTGAAATTCCCTCTTTTTTTGTTTAGTTCTTCAATACCTTTTCTACGCAGTTTATTTAATACACTCATTGGTGCCATTACGTTTTCATCTAATTTTATTTCTATACCTGATAGTAAATATGGTGTATCACCTAATTTCTCCATCTGCGACCTTACTTTATTCTCATTTAGGCTCATTTTTATACCCTTTTCAGCCAATTCATCACTTTTAACAGTAACACGGCTTGATTGCTCCCATATTGTTAACTCTATAGGTTTATCAATCTCAACCTTTATTGACATATTAATACTTAATTTATTCTTGTTCTTGGTGAAAGTCTCTTTTGCAGCTTCATTTAGCTTGATATCAAATGTTTTATTGACAGAGGCTCCCCTAGAAACCCCTCTAATATTCTTTATTTTTACAATATCTTGTGAAAAGCCTTGCTCAACTTTTTTATCATCAATATACATAAAATCTATTATCGCACCATAACTATCTCCATTGTTGTTTACTATTTCTACTCCATCCCCTTTACTTAATGAATCATCTAGCTGTATATAAGTATATGACTTGTCAGTTTTAATAACTTTTCCAATACTAACACCTCTGTTATTCGGTTTATCAAATGATATAAAGTCTCCTCCGAAATCATTCATTATATATCCCTTTGTAAAACCGCGATTAAACATCTGTGCCATATCTTTTATATCTCTACTCTTTAAAGCATACCTGTTGTCACCTTTTATGTTATCTAGTGCTTTTCTATATTTATTTACAATAATAGCCACATATTCTGGCTTCTTCATTCTTCCTTCAATTTTAAATGATGTAACGCCAGCATCAATAATTTCCTCAATATGCTCTATTGTATTTAAATCTTTAGTACTTAAAATATACTTTTCATTAAATCTATCATTTATCACCTGACCACTCTTTATGTTTACAATTGAATATGACATTCTACATGGTTGAGCACATGTTCCTCTATTTCCACTTCTTCCACCGATTAAGCTGCTCATTAAGCACTGTCCAGAATAGCTTACACACAATGCACCGTGAATAAAGCCCTCTAGTTCAATATCTGTATTTTCGCTAATAAACTTGATTTCATCTATTGAAAGCTCTCTTGCAAGAACAACTCTTTGAAATCCAAGCTCCTCTAAAAACTTAACGCCCATGTGATTATTTATTGACATTTGTGTACTACCATGAACCTCAAAGTCTGGTAATATATCTTTGATTATTTCATATAACCCCAAGTCTTGAATTATAACTGCATCTACATCTATGTTATATAAAAAAATAAGATAATCAATTACTTCTTCAAGCTCTTTATCTTCTAATAATATATTTACTGTAACATACACCTTTACATTTCTTAAGTGTGCATATTCTACTGCTGCTTTTAGTTCAGCATAGTCAAAGTTTGATGCATACTGCCTTGCATTAAAAAGCTTCCCTCCTAAATATACAGCATTTGCGCCATTTTCTACAGCCGCAAAGAGGGCCTCCATGCTTCCTACAGGTGACAGTAGTTCAATACTATTATTCATAAATCCAACTCCTCATATATTTCTTAATTGTGTGCAAAATAAAAGAGTAGAAAACTACTCCTTATTACTTATCTTTCTTACTTCTATTATAAGATTATTTAGGCTTACATTCAATCTATCAATCTCTTTTCTTACCTCTGCGAATCTTTTATCTAGGTACTGCGGACTGTCACCTTCACTATATATTCCTAAGTCTTTTCTCCTCAAAGGCTCTTCAGCATCCTTTAATACTGCAGTAAATTTACCACATGCTTCAATAAGGGCTTTTTTTACATCATTTTCATTATCTATCCCATATTTTCTAAGCTCTTGTCTCATATCATACATATTGATCTTTTCTTTTTTCAAATTTTTTTCTAAAACATTGCCTTCATCTATAAGATAAGTGGGCTTACCTTCTATTAATTTCCCAAGTTTTCTGCTTTTATAAGTCAAGTAAGAGAGAAATATTTCTAAGACTGCTAGTGTTATAAGTACTAGCACACCATCATGGAATGGAACCTTTCTTTCTAGCGCAACCGAACTCATAATGTGACCTATACCAGTCATAAGAACAAAATCAAATGCCCCAAGCTCTCCAATAGATCTTTTGCCCATTATTCTAACAATTATCAATGCAACAAAGTATCCACCAATAGCCCTAATCAAATATATTGGATCTTGTATAAGGTGATTATGCATAATATACCTCCGCAAAATATCTTAAGGTTATTTTGCGTAAGTAATTCACTTTTATTCATTTAATCCTTATCTAGTATTCTTAAAGACTCTTCAAGCTCTTTTTTTGTTTGCACTAATTCAATCTGATTTTCAAATAATTTGTTTTGTAACTCATTTATCATTTTTTGAGTATTTAATAGTTCATCTTCTTTAAGTTTTAAAGACTGTTCATACTGTCTAAGCTTCTTATGTAAATGTTCAAGTTCTCTCTTTGATTGAAGAAGTTCATCTTTATATGTGTCACATTCATATTTAAGTGTTTCAGCCTTAGTCTTACTATCGACAAGCTCCGCTTTGATACTCTCTAATTCTTTAAGTGGTTCAACAACATTTTCTTTTATTTGACTCAATTCTGTACTGTTTCTATAATACTTGTCAGCTATATTAAAAGCAGCAAGAATAGCTGACATTGATTGACTTAGCTTACTATTTTTTTTTACAATTTCTTTTATATTTTCATCAACAAAATTGGCTATTCCTTTTACATACTCCTCAGATTCATTGCCTACCACTGTAAAATCTTGTCCATTTATTCTAACTATAACTTTTTTGTTATTTGTCATAGTCTACACTCTCCTTTAAGAACATCACTTAATTATATAATTCTTTTTATATCAAATATTTCCTTCTAATTTTCTAAAAGAGTTTATTTTTATTAATATAAATCAAGTTATATAATTATACTTTATCATAAATAATAACAAAAGAGTAGGCTTAAAACCTACTCTCTTACACTAATTAGCTTCTTAATTCAGCATTCAATGTGCTCTTTAGTTCTTCTAATATATTATTATGAACTTTAGTTACTTCTTCATCAGTTAATGTCTTTTCAATAGATCTATAAGTAATAGAGTATGCAACACTTTTCTTAGATTCCTCTATTTGACTTCCAGTATAAACATCAAATAACTTGACACCCGAAACTAGTCCTTTGCCATTACTCCATATAATCTTTTCTATTTCTTTAACCATAATATCTCTGTCAAGTACTAAAGCTATATCTCTTGACATAGATGGATATTTTGGAAGAGGAGTGTACTTTCTTTGTAACTTTGCAAGAAAAGCTATTAGCTCAAAATCTATTTCCGCAGCATAAGCTCTTTCTTTCATTCCATAATTCTCTAATACATCTGGATGTAGTTCTCCAATTATACCTATTACATGATTATCTTTTATTATATTAGCGGTTCTTCCAGGATGAAAAGTACTATGATTCTCTTCTCTTAGGTAATCATAGTCGCTAATTCCTAATCTATTTAACAACATTTCTACTACACCCTTGATCTCATAAAAACTGCTATCTCCATATATACCAATACATAAAGTTTTATTCTCATATGGAAGACTTGTTACTGGAACCTCTTTTGGAATAAATATATTTCCTATTTCATATGCTAGTGCTCTTTCTACACCATATTTATAGTTTCTAGTTAAAACATCCATCATATTTGCAATTAATGTTGTCCTCATCACACTATAATCTTCACCTAGAGGATTTCTAATTTCTACATAGTTCCTCTTAATACTGTCTGAAGGTAAATTAATTTTATCATACGTCTTTGGACTTACGAATGAGTATGTCATTATCTCATTTAATCCTATACCTGATAATATAGATTTAACTTTATCCTCAATCTCTCTAAGCGATGATTTTTCTCCTTTTGTCAAAGTTCCAATCAAAGGTTGTGCATTAATATTATCAAATCCATATATTCTACCGACTTCTTCAATTAAATCCGCTTCAAGCTCTAAATCTCTTCTAAAAGTAGGTATTGTAGCGTATATTTTATTATACTCATACTTTGATTTAAGTTCAAGACTATCTAACATTTGTAGCATTCTATCAATAGATATTTCAATACCAAGTAATTTACTAACTTTTTCTGGAGACAATTCTATAATTCTTTCTTCTACCCTTTCATTATATATATCTACACATCCTCCAACAACAGTACCAGCTTCGATTTTTTCAAGCAATTGGCATACTCTATTACAAGCAGCTTCTGACAAATTAGGGTCTAGATCTTTTTCAAATTTTGCAGACGCTTCTGTTCTTAGACTCACTGTCCTTGAAGCCAGTCTAACACTTCTGCCGTTAAAGTTTGCAGATTCAATTAGTATTGTCTTTGTTTCCTTTGTCACTTCACTATCTTGACCACCCATTACTCCAGCAATAGCCATTGGTTTATTTGCATCTGCAATTACAAGCATTGAAGAATTTAAGCTTCTTTCTACTCCATCAAGAGTTGTTAGCTTTTCACCATCATTAGCTCTTCTTACAACTATTGTATTTTCTTCTATCATGTCTAAGTCAAAAGCATGAATAGGCTGGCCCATTTCAAGCATAACATAGTTAGTTATATCTACAATATTGTTGATAGGTCTAACTCCTGCTTCAATAAGTCTTCTTTGAACCCATAAAGGTGATTGACTAATCTTGATATCCTTGACAACTTTAGCATAATATCTTTTACATAAGTCATTATCCTTAACTTCTATGTTCTTTACATATTCATCTATATTATCAACTTCATTCTTTATTTCTATATTTGGATAAGTTAAGCTACTGCCTAGCGTAGCAGCTGTTTCTCTAGCCATGCCTATTATGCTTAGACAATCAGGGCGATTTGGTGTTATTTCAAAATCAATAATCTCTCCATTAAGTTCTAATACCTCTTTAATATCTTTTCCTAATTGATACTCTTGATCTAATATATAAATACCGTCTTTCTGCTCTTTAGGAGTTACACTATCATCTATACCAAGCTCATTTGCAGAGCAAAGCATTCCATTTGATTCGACTCCTCTTAGTTTGCCTTTCTTTATTTTAACTCCACCAGGAAGCCTAGCTCCTGACAATGCAACTGGAATATAGTCGCCAACCTTAATATTGTTTGCACCAGTAACTATTTGTATTTTTTCGCTGCCAACATCTATACTAGTAATAACAAGCTTATCTGCATCAGGGTGTTTTGTTATTTCAAGTATTTTTCCTACTACTACATTTTCTACTCCCTTATTAACACTTTCAATAGAATCAACATGAGAACCTGACATAGTCAGTTTATCAGCTAATAATTTTGTATCTATATCAATATTTACGTATTCCTTTAACCATTTTACAGGTACTAGCATAACATTCCTCTCCTTCTTCTCATGAATTAAAGCCTGAAATATTTCTCACATCCATATGCTTTTTAGTTAGAATTGACCTAAAAACCTCATATCATTTTCAAATAACAATCTTATATTATTAATTCCATATTTAACCATTGCTATTCTGTCAACTCCAAGCCCAAACGCAAAGCCACTATATATATCAGGGTCTATCCCACAATTCTTTAAAACCTTAGGATGTACCATGCCACAACCTAATAGCTCCATACTCCATCCAGTTCCATGACATGATTCGCAGCCTTCTCCCTTACACTTAAAACAAGAAACATCTACTTCAGCACTTGGTTCAGTAAATGGGAAGTAGTGAGGTCTAAATCTTGTCTTCATTTCACTTCCAAAAAGTTGTTTGATAAACATATCTATTGTATGTTTAAGATTTGCCATTGTAATATTTTTGTCTACTACCAACCCTTCTAATTGATGAAACATAGGAGAATGAGTATCGTCTACATCATCAAATCTAAATGTTCTTCCAGCTGAAACAATTCTTAATGGAGGTGTATTTTGCTTCATAACTCTTATCTGTACAGGTGAAGTGTGAGTTCTTAGAAGCATATCTTCAGTTATATAGAAGGTATCTGACGGATCTCTTGAAGGATGATTTTCCGGCGAATTAAGTGCATCAAAGTTATTGTAAACAGTTTCAACCTCAGGCCCTTGCACTATACTAAATCCCATGTTCATAAATATGTTTTCTAATTCTTCCATTGTAGAAAGTAAAGGATGTCTATGTCCTACAGGTATCTCTTTTCCAGGAATTGAAATATCAATTCTCTCTGCATTTAATTTTACCTTTTTTGTTTCTTCTTTTAATTTTTCTTTAATTTTTTCAAGTCCTTGTTCAATTTCTTCCCTAACTTCATTAGCAATTTGACCTACAATTGGCCTTTCTTCCTTAGATAGCCCACCCATACCTCTCAGTACTTGAGTCAACTCTCCCTTTTTCCCCAAATACTTAATTCTAATTTGTTCAAGCTCTTCAAGACTAGCTACTTTTCCAAGCTCTGATACTGCTCTTTCTTTAATGTTCATCAGATTTTCTTTCATGTCATGCGCTCCTTTCTATACTATGAAAATCTTTTTAAAATAAATATCACAAATACATATATAAAGCTCACAATCAAAGAGTGCTTTAATATTCCTATAATCTCTTCTCTTTTATTTTCTTTATTTGATGCTATGTGTGATTGCTTTTTATTGTCCTTATTATTTTTACTATTTTTCTTTTTTATAGAAGCATTTTCTGGTGTCTTTTTCACTAAATATTTTTTTCTAATTGGCTCTACTAAAATATTAGCACAAGAATATATTGCAAAAAAAGCTATAAAACTAACAAAGTACTCCAATAAAACACCTCCTTGTATAATAATGATATAGCCATTAAGGATAATACATATTTAACCTTTTCTATACCTAAGTAACTGAAGAAGGTATTCTTCCTTCATCA
>NZ_JBNPXI010000036.1:0-30750 GCF_050433385.1 Brassicibacter mesophilus | reverse complement strand
ATAAAACACATTAGTTTACATTTAAAAATTCACTTCTACATCTATAGGTTCTTTCTACACCTCTTTTAATCATGAGTTTCGCAATTACCTAATATAATCTTAACTGTCTTTTTTTAAACTCTCTTGCATTTAAAACAATAGATTTGTGTAAGTAGCTTGTAGCGTTAATTTTAAACATATAATCACTAAATCTCCTATTTAATATACTGTAGGCTTTCTTATCGTGCTTAATAATAGCTTTTTTATAAAGTGCTTTATTCTCCTCACTTTCATCAATAAACTTTTTAGCTAAACTTAGCATTTTATCCCCCCTTGTCTGAATCCCTTTAAGTTTTTATATTCTGGAGAAAACAAGTACTGTAGCTTGGTAAAAATACAAATTCTTTGATACTAATTAAGATATAAGCTAATTGTTTATACTAAATAATAGGACGTAAAAGACATTTTTTTCAACCAAATAAAGTAAAAACAGTAAAACAAATTAAGACAAAAAAGGACAAACTGTAAAAAAATTTTTTTTATTAGTGGTTGAAAATTTTAATAGATGCACCCTTTTATATAGTGTAAGGCGAAATAAGTTGGCCAACAAAGAGGAGTCTTACAAAAATAAAATTAAAAGAAGGAGGTATGTATATGAATCATACAGAAATTTATACCATAAGTGAAGTTAAACAATTAAGAGACCAGGCTTATAAAGCATGGCAAGGAGAAAATCCAGATAGTCCTGTAGTACACTATCTAGTAGATGAGGGGATTATGGTTGGAATAGGTGTTGTTTTAGATAAGTTGGCAAAAGGTGGAACCCCTGCTTTAACTATATTAGGAATTTACTTAGGTGCTTGTGAAGTTCTTGCTGACGATCTAGCTAGGGATAGTTATGAATTTTATAAATCGGTATACGATGCAATGTATAAATATGACTATGATTTAGCAAAAGTAGATACAGGATATAAAGACACTTATATTCCTCCTAAAAAGGGATGGAGTGGTGGAGTTTTACCAATGCAAGTTAGTGAACCTATTCTCATCGCTTTCCACTCAGATAGTGGATGGAAATACTTTAATTAAAAAATACAATAAAAATCACCATTTTTTTCTAAATGGTGATTTTTATTGTATTTTTTGTTATAATTTATATAAAAAGAGTAAGGAGTTCTAGAATGAAAATTTATAAAATTATTGCTAACTATTATGAAAAAGTTAAAGTCATTATAGCAAAACCCTATAATAAATTTCGATTGATTTATATTTGTAGTTTATTTTTAACGACTGCTTTTTTGGCATATACGGGTCATGGTGTAGTTATACTATTCATAAGTAGCGTAATGTTACTTAATCTTTGGTTAGCTAATCATTACTTAGCAAAACCAACTGATGATGAGAAAAAATGAATATTTAATGGAGATACAACAAAATGATTTTCTACGATAAAAAAGTAGCCGGCTAAAAAGAGAAGTGATGCATTGCTCAGATAAAATATCACTTCTCCTTTTTATCTATTGAGAGCTTACCTATCTACAACATTACTCAACGAATGAAATATATCATCCAATGAATCTAATAATATATCTTTATTTGAAATCTTGTATAATTTTGAGTTTGGACCAGCGCTAATAAAATCATTATCATATACTACTATCATAATAATTTTATTAGAAGTATCATTAGAAAAAAACATCATGTATTTCACATTCCCTGTATCGGCACGATTTAGCTGCCCTCCTCTATATTCAATAAGATTGAGCTTGCTAAATTCATTTAATAACTTCCTGATCTTGTTAGTATCATCATCTTCTCTTACTTTAGATTCTATGCCATTATATTTATGCATACTTATTTTATTAAAGTTCTTTAGTATATCCTGTCCTTCATATTCCTGTAATACAAGTTCTTCAAATGTCCCTCTTGGTGTAGCTAAATAAATGATTAATGATATGACGATAACAATAAAAACAATCCAATAAATTATCTTTTTAATCATAATCATCCCCTTTCATTCTTTAGACGATAATACTGTTTCATTATGTATAAGTACATTATATCAATTCATTTTAATTGTTCAAATAAATACTGTATTTGGTTTGTAATTCCATAAAATTAGATACTATTGACAGAATCATATCCTCACAAACTCAATACATAGATGTTTTGGGATTAAAAATTAGCTTTAAATGTGCAGCTACAGGCTCAAATCCTGTAACAGTAACAGTATCAACTCCACATGCTAGAGTTGATACAAAAACATGGACTAATTTAGCTGAAGGAGAAATTACTTCATGGTATGTTCCGCTTAGAAACATAGGAGATTATAAAGTGCATATTTCAACCAATAGAGGATACTCATATGATTGGTACATTATTAAGCTAAGATTAAATGGTACAGATTATAGTGATGTACATTGGTTCACACAAAAGGAAGTAGATGATTTAAAATATGGGGGAACTTTTGCTAGTTTTGTACTTTACTCACTATTAATAAGTCCAATAACAGCTGCTATAGGTGCCAAAAGTATAATTGGTGGCTTACTAACAGAGCTTGGGTTAAACATTGGTGGCTTAATAATTGCTGATAAAACTATGTTATTTCACAACGGGTTTTCACCAGAAAGCAATACTGGGTTGCGTTTTAAGTTAGTTGATAATGGTACTAGTTATATAGATTGTAAACTTCAAAAACTTGAAAGAGATAACTACGGGAATAGAATAATCAAACATGAGGAGTCAGTAAGGCGTTATTATGATTCTTTTTAGAAGATAAAAAAAGATAGGGTAATTAATCATCCTATCTTTTTTTATGATGGTATAAAACTTTAATATCTTGAGCTATCATGATTAATGTGCCTATTATTAAACATAGTGCCATTAAAGGAACAATATAATATGCATTATGTTCTGGATAGATATATAAATGATAAAAAGAAGAATCCAGTGCATTAGGGATTGCAAAAAAAACATTAATTATTGTTGATAAAAAAATAAAAATACTGATCACTAAATTAAAAATCATTAAAAGAAACTTTTTTCTTATTTTACTTATAACAAATACTTTAAACCATACAAGTCCTACTAATAATACGCATAATATTATTGAAAAAATTGAAAAATCCATAATAACACCTCAATATTATAATTTCAAAATTATTGTAATAAGTATCATTTATTAAATGAAAAATAGTCGAACAAATTATCTTTTTAATCATAATCATCCCCTTTCATTCTTTAGATGATAATACTGTTTTATTATGTATAAGTACATTATATAACTGTATCTTCTATATGTATACGTATTCCATATTTGGTTTGTTAATCCATTTATGTGTCTAAAATTAAGTTGATAATTAATGTACGCTGAAAGAAATAACCTTATCAAAGATAAAAAAGCTTAGTATATCAATATATATTGATATACTAAGCTTTTAATTATATGTAACTTTATTTGTTTTTAGGTATCTTTACAACTACCTCAATAAACTCACCAGCATCTCTTTGCTCGTATTTTGCATCTACTCCACTTTCTTTAATTGCATTATAAGCATTTTTTATTGTATTTAAATATATTCTAAAGTTAATAAGACTCTTTATATTTTGCTTACTCTTTGGTTCTTCTTCTTTTGTCATATCATCTAGTATATCTTTGATAAGCTTCTCAGTCTTCTTAACAGTTAAATCATTTTTTATTATTTTTTCTAATACAGAGGCCTGCAGCTTTTCATCTGGGAGCTTAAGAAGAGCCCTTGCATGTCTTTCAGTGAGACCATTCTCTATCAGTATTTTTTTAATTTCAGTTGGCAGTCTCAAAAGCCTAAGCTTATTAGCAATTGTAGATTGATTTCTTCCTAGCTTTTCAGCCAATTCCTGTTGTGTAAATCCATGATCGCTTATGAGATTATTATAACCTTCAGCCTCTTCAATAAAATTAAGGTCTTCTCTTTGCAAATTTTCAATCATTGCTAAAACAGCAGAGTCTTGATCCTTTAAGCTAACTACTATAGCTGGTATTTTTTCAAGCTCAGCCATTTCTGAGGCTCTTAATCTTCTTTCCCCAGCTACAAGCTCATAGCTTTCGTCAGCTATTTTGCGCACACTAATTGGTTGAAGTATACCATATGTCTTTATAGATTGGCATAACTCTTCAAGTGACCTTTTATTAAAGCTTTTCCTCGGCTGATATGGATTAGGCTTTATATATTTTATTGGAATATAATTGACTTCATTAAATAAATTGCTCATTACATCAATCCTCTCCCCGTAAACTAAGACTCAGTTCAGGTTAAGTATAAGCTTTACCTGAACACGTAGTCGTGTTATCCAGGAGCTATGCAACTCTTTATTCCAACTTAAAAAAAGTGTGAAAATTAGAATTGTAAGCTATCGGATAAACTTCTCCCCTGATATATTTTATTTCTCTACAAATACCTATCTTCCTGCTATGTTTTTTAAAAATATTTGATTTTCGTTTTACAATATTATTGGTTATTTTATTTTTTACAACGGGTTTTTCTTAGGTTTTCCTGCTAATCTAGGATATTTTGTCGGAGTATGACTAATTTTCTTTATAATCAATAGGTTATGATTAATGTCACTATTAGGTAACTTTATATCTATCCTATCTTCAAGCCTACCACCAAGTACTTTAATTGCATTATGAGCTTCTTTAATTTCATCATCTACTTCAGGTCCCTTCATCGCAATAAAGTATCCATTAACCTTAACAAAAGGAAGACAATACTCAGATAATATATTAAGAGCTGCTACAGCCCTTGAAGTAGCTATGTCAAATTTTTCTCTATATTCAACTGAATTTCCATAATCCTCTGCTCTTCCATGAAGTGTGCTTATACCTTTTAGTTCAAGCTTATTAATCACTTCATCTAAAAATATTAACCTTTTATTAAGGCTATCCAGTAATACTACTTCCGTATCATCTTCAACAATCTTTATAGGTACACCAGGAAAGCCACCACCGGTACCTATATCTATTATTTTTTTCCCGCTAATAACCTTTCCTGTTTTAAATATTGTAAGGCTATCTAAAAAGTGCTTTATATCAATTTCATTATCGTCTGTTATAGCGGTTATATTGATTTTTTCATTCCACTCTTTTAAAAGCTCTTTATATACACTAAACTTCTCCATTTTTTCTTTTTTTAAGTTTAAGTTAAGTTCAGATAGTCCTTTAATAAGGATATCAGTATTGTTCATCATATTCACTCCTGTTTCTCAAAATCTTCATCCCATGAACATTCTATTTTATTCATATTAGGTTTTAGGTTTCTATGCTAATATCTAAAGCTACCCCTATTTAGTACTTTGATTCAATCTTCTTTGTTGTTCTAAATAGATTAATAACACATTAATATCAGCTGGTGAAACTCCAGATATCCTAGATGCTTGACCGACAGATTCAGGTTTCATAGCATTCAACTTCTGTCTAGCCTCTAGCCTTAATCCTTTTATCTCACTATAGTCAATATCTGACGAAAGCATCTTGCTCTCAAGCTTCTTAAATTGTTCTATCTGCTTTAATTGCTTTGCTATATATCCTTCATATTTTATTTCTGTCTCTACCTGTATCCTTATTTCTCTGCTTAGTTCCGGCCTATCTGTATCTATAACTTTAAGAGCATCATATGAAACCTCGGGTCTCTTTATCAAGTCATATAATGAAGTTGGTGTTTTTAAAGGTGTACTATTAAGACTTTCAAAAAACTCATTTATCTCTTTAGTTGGATTTATTTTTTTTTCTCTTAATCTATCAAGCTCTTTATTCATCTCATCTTTTTTATTTTTCATTCCGTTATATCTTTCTTCAGTAGCTAACCCTACATTATATCCTTTCTCAGTGAGTCTTAAGTCAGCATTATCCTGTCTTAAAGTTAATCTATACTCAGCTCTTGAAGTCATCATTCTATAAGGCTCGCTAGTTTCTTTTGTCACTATATCATCAACTAAAACACCAATATATGCTTCTGATCTGTCGAGTATAAGAGGCTCTTTATTATTAAGCTTCAATACTGAGTTTATACCAGCTAGAATCCCTTGTGCAGCTGCTTCTTCATAGCCGGATGTACCGTTTATTTGACCTGCAAAAAATAAGTTTTCTATCTCTTTATGTTCTAATGAGCGCTTTAATTGTGTAGCATCTATACAATCGTACTCTATGGCATATGCGGTTCTCATAATTTTGACATTTTCAAGTCCAGGTACTGACTTATACATTTCTTCCTGAACTTCCTCAGGAAGTGTTGTAGACATCCCTTGAACGTACATTTCACAAGTATCTAATCCCTCAGGCTCAATGAATATTTGATGCTTCTCTTTATCTGCAAACCTTACTACTTTATCCTCTATAGAAGGGCAGTATCTTGGCCCAACACTCTCCATTTTGCCTGCATACATAGGAGACCTTTCAATATTGCTTCTGATAGTCTCATGAGTATCCTTAGATGTATATGTCAAGTAACAAGGTACCTGTTCAATTCTTATATTATCACTCAAAAATGAAAAAGGTATTATCTCATCATCACCTGGCTGCTCCTCCATCTTAGTCAAGTCAATACTATCTTTATGTACTCTTGCTGGGGTACCAGTTTTAAATCTTTTCATCTTAAGCCCTACGTCTTTTAAACAATGTGATAATCTATTTGCAGGGAAAAGACCATTTGGTCCACTTTCGTAGCTGACTTCTCCAATATATACTTTTCCTCTTAAATAAGTGCCTGTAGCAACAATAATAGATTGTGCATCATATCTTGCTCCAGTATTTGTAAGAACGCCTGTTACTTTTCCATCTTCAACAAATATCTCTACAACTTCTCCTTGTCTTAAATCAAGATTGTACTGCTTCTCTAGTGTGTACTTCATTACACTCTGATATTTTTTTTTGTCTGCCTGTGCTCTTAATGAATGTACAGCTGGACCTTTGGAAGTGTTTAGCATTCTCATCTGTATCATTGTTTTATCAATAACTTTACCCATCTCTCCACCTAATGCATCTACTTCCCGTACAAGATGGCCTTTCCCTGTTCCTCCAATAGATGGATTACATGCAAGTAGTGCAATTGCATCTAAGCTAATTGTTAAAAGTAGGGTTTTCTTTCCCATACGAGCTGTAGCAAGTGCAGCTTCACATCCTGCATGACCTGCACCGATGACTACAACATCATATTTACCGCCAAAATACTGAATAGCTTTATCCATAAAAAAGGCTTCCTCCTCTTCTATCTTCATTTGTCAATATATATATACTCAAAATTCCAATTCTTGACTCTTAATTATGGCTATAGATATGAAAGCTCAGATATAAAAATATGCTTTAATATGAATAAAATAGCACATTCTATTTTATTCATATTAAAGTTTTCATGGTAGATATCTACATTTCTACTTACCTATACAGAACTCAGCAAATATCTTATCTATGATATCTTCTTTTACTGTATCTCCAGTTATCTCTCCAAGATTTTCCCAACAATTTTTTAAATCTACCTCAACGCAATCTATAGGAATTCCAGACTTAATCGATTCTATTAAATCAGTTATATTTTCTTTAGCTTGTAATAACTGATCTCTATGTCTAACATTTGAAACTATTATGTCATCACTAATTTTAATTTCAGTTGAAAAGAACATATCTCTTAGCGTATTTTCTAAAGCCTCGAGTCCTTCTCCTTTAATGATGGACGTACTAATTATCCTTTTATCTGGAAGCAGTTTTTTAATACTTTCTTCATCAATTATGTTTGGAAGATCAGTTTTATTAAGCAATATAATGACCTTTCTGTCTTTAACAAGCTCGATTATATCATAGTCTTCTTTTGTCAGCTCTCTTGACATATCAAAAACTACTATTACTAGGTCCGACTTATTTAAAAACTCTTTTGCTCTATCAACACCAATTTTTTCAACTACATCTTCAGTTTCTCTTATCCCAGCAGTATCAACTATCTTTAGCGGTATACCTTTTATGTTGACATATTCTTCAATAACATCACGCGTAGTACCAGGTATATCAGTAACTATAGCCCTATTTTCTCTAAGTATAGCATTCATAAGAGAAGATTTCCCAACATTAGGTTTTCCTAAAATAACTGTCTTTAAGCCTTCTCTTAATATTCTTCCTGTATTTGCAGTATCTAGTAATCTATTTATTCTATTTAGTACTTCAACGCCTTGTTGTTCAAGCTGACTATACGTCATATCCTCTATATCGTCCTCTGGAAAATCAATAGAGGCTTCTACATGTGCTAGCATAGCTAATAGTATGTTTCTTATTTCTGACACTTCTTTAGATAGTGTTCCTTCTAGCTGATTAAGTGATACATCAAAGCTTGAATCTGTCTTTGAACTAATCAAATCCATAACTGCCTCTGCCTGTGCCAAATCTATTCTTCCATTTAAAAATGCTCTCTTAGTAAATTCACCACGCTCAGCCATTCTTGCACCATTTTCAAGAACTAATTCTAATATACGTCTCACTGGAATTATTCCACCATGGCAATTAATCTCCACAACGTTCTCTTTTGTATATGTATTAGGTCCTCTCATATATACTACAAGAACTTCATCTATCTTCTTCCCATCTTTTGGGTCTATAATATGTCCGTAGTTCAATTTTCTTTGTTCACTTCTGTCTAAGCTATCAAATCTTTTACTTCGAAATATTTTATCTGCAACATTAACTGAATTTTTCCCACTGATTCTAATAATCCCTATTCCAGCTTCACCTGGAGCTGTAGCAATTGCAGCTATAGTATCTGTATCCATTATTAACCACCCCAACTTATCTAATAGTATTATTAGTATACCAAAAAACACTATAACATAATATAAACCCAGTATAAATACTGGGTTTAATTATAATTACTTAAGTCCTATTACAACTCTTCTAAAGGGCTCTTCTCCTTCACTGTAAGTAACGATACTAGAGTCATTTTGTAAAGCTGAATGAATAATTCTTCTCTCATAAGGATTCATAGGTTCGAGTCTTACTGTCTTTCTCAAACTTTTTGCTTTACTTGCCATTTTCTTAGCTAACCTAATCAATGTCTCTTCTCTTTTTTGTCTATAGTTTTCAGTATCTAATAGTACTCTAACGTACTTGTCTCTATTTTTGTTAATAACAAGGCTAAGAATATATTGTAATGAGTCTAAGGTTGCGCCTCTTTTACCTATCAATATCCCCATATCAGAGCTACTAATATCTTCAATATTAACTAAAAGGTCATTACCCTTCTTCTCTGTGCGTATTTTCCCTTTAATATCCATTTTGCTAAATATCAGTTCTAAAAAATCATGGGCTATCTCTACAGGATCATTAGTTGATGTAACTCTAACCTTTGCTTCTTTAGTACCTATAAGCCCAAACAAACCTTTGCTAGGTTCTTCAAGTACTTCTATAGTTACATCTTCTTTCTCAGCATTCAATTCTTTCAATGCTATATTAACAGCTTCATCAACAGTCTTTGCTGTTTTTACTATAGACTTCATATTAATTAGATTCCTCCTTAACCTTACCTAAAGATCTATTAGTAAAATACTGTTGTACAATTTGGAAAACATTACTTACAACCCAATACAATGTTAATCCTGCTGCATATTTTGCTCCAATCCATAGTATAAATATAGGCATCATTATAGTCATAGTCTTTTGAGTAGCTTGAGCTTGATCATTCTGAGCACCTTGCTGTGCTGTAGACATCATTTTACTTGAAAAATAAGTAGTAACAGCAGCTATAATCGCAAGTATTGGAACATTAAAGGTGCCAACTTGCAATCCATTCATTACACCATCAACTAATGCATTAGGTGCAAGTGCAATATCCTTTATCCATAAAAAACTTTTATTTATAGCATCGTATGTCGCTTGATCTTTAAATACATAAGGAACAGGCGTTTGCATTACTCTAAAGAATGCAATAATTATAGGAAATTGAATTAAAAGTGGAAAACATCCTCCGAAAGGATTTACTTTATGCTCCTTATACAGCTCCATAGTCTTTGTATTCAAAGTTTGAGGGTCATTTTTGTATTTTTTCTGTAACTCTTGAAGCTTAGGTTGAATTTCCTGCATACCCTTCATTGATTTCATCTGTTTAAGAGTTAAAGGTAATAACAAAAACTTAAAAATTATTGTTGTAATTATGACAGCTATAGAAAATGCAGATAAACTAGCAAAATCCATCCCTATACCTGACACAAAACCATATACAATCTTAAGCAAAGCCCCCAACGGCTTAGCAAAAATATCTATCATTAAATAACCCCCTTCTTATTTTAGAGGATCATATCCTCCTGGGTTAAATGGATTACATCTTAAAATCCTTTTTATACTCTTATATCCACCACTAATAAAACCATATTTGTTAATGGCTTGAATTGAATATTCTGAACATGATGGATAAAATCTACACGTACGAGGCTTTATAGGAGAAATTACTTTCTGATATAGCTTTATTAAAAGTATTGCTATTTTCTTCATACTTATTCACCTTTTTTTGATAATCCACTTATCTTTACTAAATGCAATAATGCACTCTCAATCTCTTTATAGTTTGCATTTTTCGCATTAACTCTAGATAAAAAAACTATATCATACCCTTGTTTCACCTTGTTGGTATTCAATCGATACGATTCTTTTATACGTCTTCTAATCTTATTTCTAACAACACTATTTCCAATCTTTTTCGTAGTAGCGATTCCAATACGATTTTTGTCCAAGTTATTTTTTACAAAAAAAATAACTAAATATTTGTTTGCAAATGATTTCCCAGTGTCATACACATTCCTAAACTCTCTATTGCTTTTTAACCTTTGTTTATCATCCATTGAAAAACTCCTCAGAAGTTTCCTTTAAATTGAATAAAAAGGCCACATTATGCGGCCTTATGCTGTCAATCTTTTTCTGCCTTTTCTTCTACGTCTTTTTAATACATCTCTTCCTGAACTTGTTCTCATTCTTTTTCTAAAACCATGCTCTTTACTTCTTTGTCTCTTTTTAGGTTGATATGTTCTTTTCATGCTATACACCCCCTTCAAATGCTGGCAGCTTATATAAAATTAAATATTGTATTATCTAAAAAAACGCAGACACTACTATTGATTATATTCATATATAGACATAATGTCAAGAATTTATAATTAAAAAGCATTTTATCTAGTTGTTAATAAGATTCTTCACAGTTTGTTATATCTGTGGATATCTTAATATTATTGTTGATAATATTGTATATTTCTGATATTATTAAATAAAAATGTGGATTATTTATTAACAATTAAACAACTTATCAACATGTTGTGGATAATACTGTGTATAACTTTTTCATCCTGTTAATTGTTACCTAATAATTATCCTAAATATCTGCTTTTTTGTCCACATGACGATATAAGTGATCCTGTTAACAAATATCAATTCACTTATTTTTTTTCGTCTTTTATTGTTTTTTCAACATTTTATCCACAATTCTTATAATTTCCATGTTGATAAATTTTATTCATTTGCTATTCATCTAATTGCAATGCCCCTGTGGATAAATCTGTAGATAATTTTTTTATGTCTTTAATAAGTAGCTTATAAACTATCTTTATTTGGACAATAATCTTTTAATAGATGGGAGGGAAAAAAATGGGTTTAAACTTAGACGAAATTTGGATTGGCTCTTTAAAACTTATAAAAAGCGAACTAACCGAAGTAAGCTTTAATACATGGCTTAAAACTATAGAGCCTGTAGCTATTAATGATAATCAAATCATTTTAGGAGCTCCAAATGAATTTACAAAAGGAATATTAGAGGCCAGATATTTAACTCTAATAAAAAATGCAATAAAACAAGTATCCAATATTGACTTCAATGTTAAGTTTCTTATACCTGGTGAAGAAATATCGAACGATTTTGGACAAACTGCACAGAGTGAGGTAGTTGAAAATAGCTCATCTAGATCACAGTTAAACCCAAAGTACACTTTTGATACATTCGTTATAGGTAATAGTAACAGATTCGCTCATGCTGCCTCATTAGCTGTAGCAGAAGCCCCTGCTATGGCATATAATCCATTATTTATATACGGAGGAGTTGGACTAGGAAAAACACACTTGATGCATGCGATCGGCCATTATATTTTAAATCAAAATCCTAAGGCAAGTGTTGTATACGTTTCCTCTGAAAAATTTACTAATGAATTGATCAACTCCATAAGAGATGACAGAAATGTTGAATTTAGAAACAAATATAGGAATGTTGACGTATTACTAGTAGACGATATTCAGTTTATAGCTGGCAAAGAACGAACACAAGAAGAGTTTTTCCATACTTTTAATGCTCTTCACGAAGCAAATAAACAGATCATTATCTCAAGTGATAGACCACCTAAAGAAATACCTACGTTAGAAGATAGGCTCAGGTCAAGATTTGAATGGGGACTTATTGCTGATATTCAACCACCAGATTTAGAGACAAGAATAGCAATACTAAGAAAAAAAGCAAAAGTAGAAAATATCGATGTTCCTAATGATGTAACTCTCTATATTGCTACTAAGATACAATCAAATATTAGAGAACTAGAAGGTGCTTTAATAAGAATTGTAGCTTATTCTTCACTAACTAATAGAGAAATAACTGTTGATTTAGCTAGCGAAGCACTTAAAGACATAATATCAAACAGTAGACCTAAAGAAATAAATGTGAAGCTAATAAAAGAAGTCACTGCAAAAAACCTAAATATAAAGGTAGAAGATTTCAGTTCAAAGAAAAGAACAAGAGCTATATCTTACCCAAGACAAATAGCTATGTACTTATGTAGAGAGTTGACTGATTTGTCTCTACCTAAAATAGGCGAGGAGTTCGGCGGTAGAGATCATACTACTGTAATACATGCATATGATAAGATATCAACTGATATTCAAAGTAATTTAGAACTAAAAAGTAAAATTGAAGAATTAGTAGATGAAATTAAAGGAAAGTAATCAACAATTATATGTTAGAAAGCTGTTAACAGATTGTTGATATCTTTTAATGCTTAAAATTATTAAAGCTCAATGTTAGTTGTGTGGATAATTTATTAATCTATATAAACATTTTATCAACAGCTATTCTTACGTATATTTTAGACATATATATAGTTATCCCCATATTAACACCCCCTACTACTATTACTACTAATGTTTAGTTTATTTATATATATCATTTTATTAAAAGGAGGTTATCCACAATTGAAACTGCGTATTGAACAAAGAGAGTTATCTAAAGGTATAAATATAGTTCAAAAAGGTATATCTTCTAAAACTACTTTACCTATATTAAGTGGTATACTTATTGAAGCAAGTGAAGGTCAATTAAAATTAACTGGGACAGATTTAGAAATAGGTATCGAATCATCTTTAGCATGTGATATATATGAAGAAGGAAGTATAGTTGTAACATCTAAAATATTTGGAGATATTATTCGAAAACTCCCAGATATGCCTGTGGATATAGAGGTCAAAGAAAACAATAGCATTCACATTAATTGTGGAAATTCAAAATTTAATATTATAGGTCAATCATCTCTAGAATATCCACAGCTTCCTCAGATTGATGATAAGGATTTTTTCAATATTCCTAAGGATTTGTTAAAACATATGATAAAGCAAACAATATTTGCAACAGCACAAGATGAAACAAGACCTATATTGACAGGTGCTCTTCTTGAAATAAATAGTAATAATGCTGCACTAGTTGCATTAGACGGTTATAGACTTGCAGTAAAAAATGTATCAATAAATAGTAACGAGGATATAAAGGTTGTAATACCTTCGAAGACACTCAATGAAGTAAGCAAAATACTAGATGATGATGATTCAGATGTAAGTATTATGTGTACTTCGAGTCATGTAATATTTAATCTTGGAAAAACTGTAATAACTTCAAGGCTACTTGAAGGACAGTTTTTAAATTATAAAGATATAATTAGAAATGAGTATAAATCAAGAGTAAAGGTAAAAACTAAAGATATCCAGGAAAGTATAGAAAGAGCATCATTGCTTGCTAGAGAAGGTAAAAATAACTTAGTAAAATTTGAAATATCAGATGATAAATTAGTTATAACATCTAACTCGGAGATTGGTAATGTTTATGAAGAAATACCAATTGAGCTTGAAGGCAATGATATAAAGATTGCTTTCAACTCAAAATATATATTAGATGGTATAAGGGTAATAGACAGCGAAGAAATAGTAATGAATCTAGTAAGTAACGTAAATCCATGTATAATAAAACCGGCGGAAGATAATAGTTATACATACTTGATTTTACCGGTAAGACTAGCAGCTGAGGATTAAACTAAAGGACACCTATACAAATAGGTGTCTATTAATATTTAAGGAGTGATAATATATGGTGGAAATTACTATTAAAACAGAATTTATTAGGCTTGATCAACTGTTAAAGTTTGCAGGTATTGCTGGAACAGGTGGAGAAAGCAAATTTTTAATAAAAGATGGCCAAATTAAAGTTAATGATGAAGTAGTATATGAAAGAGGCAAAAAGATTAAAAAAGGTGATAAAGTTGAGGTTAGTGGACAGGAAATATTCATCGTAAAATAGGAAAATAATATTATTTCCTAAGTTTTACAGAATATTTGTTTGGTGATTTAAAAAAAAATGATATAATATATTAGTTAATGGTTTTCATTAAAGATTTCTTTGTATAAGTAGTTATTTAAAATATTTAATGATTAAAATTATAAAATAAATATAGCAAGATAAAATTATAAAATGTTATATATAAATATTTATTAAATGACTCTGTTAAAGGAGTGCTATTTGTGTATGTAAAGAGCATTAAGCTAATCAACTTTAGAAACTATAAAAAAATAGATATTCAATTAAATAGCAAATTGAATGTCTTTTTAGGTGATAATGCTCAAGGAAAGACAAATCTATTAGAGTCAATTTATATCTGTTCTACTGGAAAGTCATATAGAACTAATCGAGAAAAAGAGTTGATTAATCTTGATAAAGATAAAGCATATGTAGGACTAGAGGTAAAAAAAGAGCATTATAACAAATATATAGAAATTAAGCTAGAAAAAGATAAGGCGAAAAGAATAAGGGTAAATAAGGTTGAGCTAGGTAAAGTATCTGAGCTTATTGGTCAGTTGAATGTAGTAATATTTTCTCCTGAGGACTTAAAGCTTGTAAAAGAAGGACCAAGCGAGAGACGAGGTTTTCTAGATAATGAAATATCTCAAATAAAGCCAAAATATAGATATAATCTAAGTAAATATAACAAAATCTTGATGCAAAGGAATAATCTTCTTAAAACAGCACAGTATGATAGAAAAAAGCTAAAAATAATGGATGTATGGGATACACAATTGTCTAGTGTAGGAGCAGAAATAATTTTGAATAGAGTAGATTTTCTAAATAAGCTTTCTTTAATATCACAAGATATTCATAAAAAGCTTACAGGAAATAATGAAGAGCTTATTCTTCAATACTTGTCATCATTTAACATAATAGACATGGGTAAACTAGAAATACAAAACCGTTTTAAGGAAATACTAGAGAAAAATATAGATAAAGATGTTGAAAAAGGAACAACAGAGTATGGTCCTCATAGAGATGATATAGAAATAATTATTGACGGACTGTCTTGTAGGATATTTGGTTCACAAGGGCAGCAGAGGACAGCTGCACTGTCTCTTAAGCTTGCAGAAGTAGAGCTTATAAACATGGAAACAGGAGAATATCCAGTTCTTTTACTAGATGATGTTTTATCAGAGCTTGATTATAACCGTAGAAGATATCTTGTGTCTACTTTTAAAGATATACAGACTATCATAACTTCTACTGATGACATAGATACTGATGAGTTAGTTGATGTAGATAAGAGTGTATATAGAATTACTGGAGGAGATGTTTTGTGAGAATAGGAGGGGTAAAATGTTTCTTCACCTCGGTAAAGATTTTGTTATTCCATTAAAAGACATAATAGCCATAATAGATGCTGAAACAGCATTTAAATCAAATGATACCAGAGAGTTTTTTAAGATAGCCGAAGAAGAAGGATTCATTCATGATATTGTTAAAGATGGTATCAAAACATATATCATAACTGAAAAGGCAGAAAAAGATAAAAATGATGGTACAGAAGTAAGAAAAAGCATAATATATAGTTCAAATATTTCGTCAACCACTCTTTATAAAAGAGCAGGGTTCATTGATAATATTTAAACTACTAATTTAAAAACGTTGAAAAACAAATAAAAATACAATAGATTGGGGGACGTTGAATGTCTGAAAATCAGAAGAATGGCAGCTATGGTGCTGAACAAATACAAGTATTAGAAGGCCTTGAGCCTGTTAGAAAAAGGCCAGGGATGTATATTGGTAGTACTGGTCCAAAAGGACTACATCATCTTGTGTATGAGGTAGTAGATAACAGTATAGATGAAGCATTAGCTGGAAGATGTGATACGATATCTGTATCAATAAATGAAGATGGTTCAGTTACTGTTATTGATAATGGTGGTGGTATTCCTGTTGACATACACCCTAAAACTGGGAAATCTACAGTAGAAACTGTTCTTACAGTTCTTCATGCTGGAGGAAAATTTGACAATAACGCATATAAGGTTTCTGGTGGACTACACGGCGTAGGTGTTTCTGTTGTTAATGCTCTTTCAGAGTGGTTAGAAGTAAGGGTAAGAATGAGAGGAAAAGAGCATTTTCAAAGATATGAAAGAGGCGCTTCACTTGCACCATTAAGTGTGATTGGAGATGCTGATGAAACAGGAACAACTATTACTTTTATGCCTGATGCCGTGATATTTGAAGATATAAACTTTAAATATGAGACATTAGAGCACAGATTAAGAGAAATGGCATTCTTAAATAAAGGTGTAAAAATAATATTTGAAGATAAAAGAGCTGACAAGAAAAAAGAATTTCATTATGAAGGCGGAATCATTGCCTTTGTACAGCATTTAAATAAAAATAGAGATCCTATACACAAAAATGTAATATACTTTGAAGGTGAAAAAGATAGCCATGTAGTCGAGTTAGCTATGCAGTATACTGATGAATATAGCGAAAATGTATTTAGTTTTGCAAATAACATAAATACACACGAGGGTGGAACACACCTTAGTGGGTTAAGATCCGCACTGACAAGAGTAATGAATGATTATGCTAGAAAAGCAGGGATTCTTAAAGAAAAAGATGAGAACTTAACTGGTGATGACATAAGAGAGGGTCTTACTGCTGTGTTGTCAGTAAAGCTTCCAGATCCACAGTTTGAAGGGCAGACTAAGACAAAGCTTGGAAATAGCGAAATGAGAGGAATTGTAGAGGGTGTTGTTGCAGAATCTCTTTCTATATTTTTAGAGGAAAATCCTAAAGAGTCTAAAAATATAATTGAGAAATCTTTAAAAGCACAAAGAGCAAGAGAAGCAGCAAGAAAAGCTAGAGAGCTGACTAGAAGAAAAAATGTATTAGAAAGCTCAGCTCTTCCTGGAAAATTAGCTGACTGTTCAGAACAAGAGGCCTCAAAATGTGAAGTTTTCCTTGTCGAGGGAGATTCAGCAGGTGGCTCAGCAAAGCAGGGGAGAGATAGAAAAACACAAGCAATCTTACCATTAAAGGGTAAGATAATGAATGTTGAAAAGGCAAGACTAGATAAAATATTAGGTTTTGAAGAAATAAAAGCCATGATAACAGCTTTTGGATGTGGCATAGGTGATGATTTTGATCTTGAAAAAATTAGATATGGTAAAATTGTAATAATGACCGATGCCGATGTTGATGGTGCACACATAAGAACTCTTTTATTAACCTTCTTCTACAGATATATGAGACCTTTAGTTGATAATGGTCATGTATATATAGCTCAACCACCACTATATAAGGTAAAGAAGGGTAAGGCAGAAAAGTATGCTTATAATGATAAGGAGCTAGAAAATATACTGAATGAAATAGGAAGAACTGGATATTCTATACAAAGATATAAAGGTCTTGGAGAAATGAACCCTGAACAGCTTTGGGATACAACTATGAATCCTGAAACTAGAACAATGCTTCAGGTGAACATAGAAGATGCAGTTGCTGCAGACGAGATATTTACAACTCTTATGGGAGATAAAGTTAAGCCAAGAAGAGAGTTTATAGAAGAAAATGCTAGGCATGTTAAGAACCTAGATATATAAAAAGTTAAAAAATGCTGTGCATTCGCACAGCATTTTAGTTTATTTATTTTTAATAGTTAATACTCTCATTGCATTTAGTATTGCTATAAGTGCAACACCTACATCAGCGAAAACTGCTTCCCACATAGTAGCTATACCAAATGAGCCTAGTAACAGAACAAACACTTTTACTCCAAAAGCAAATATAATATTTTGAACAACAATTCTTCTTGTTCTTTTAGCTATTTTTATAGCATCTACAAGCTTAGATGGTTCATCAGTCATAAGTACCACATCAGCAGCTTCTATAGCGGCATCTGAACCAAGACCTCCCATTGCAACACCTATATCAGCTCTAGCAAGTACAGGAGCATCGTTTATACCGTCTCCAACAAATATTAGTTTACCTTTAGATGATTTTTGTTTTTCTATATATTCCAGTTTTTCAACTTTCTGATCGGGTAATAGTTCTGCATATACTTCATCTAGGCCAAGTTCTTTAGCAACTTTTTTACCTACAGATTTGCTGTCTCCTGTAAGCATTACTGTCTTTTTAATACCTAGCTCTTTTAGTGCTTTTATTGCATTTTTAGAATCATCCTTTATCTCATCAGAGATTAAAAGATATCCAGAATATTGTTTATTAACTGCAACATGAACTACAGTACCAGCTACATCAATATCTTTAAACTTAATGTTATTTATATTCATTAACTTTACATTACCTACAAGTATCTCATCCCCATTAAGTAGTATCTTTGTACCATGTCCTGATATTTCATCATAGCTTTCAATACTATCTTTAACTATATCTTTACCATAAGCCTTTAAAATTGAAGTAGCAATTGGGTGATTTGAATAGCTTTCTGCATATGCTGCATATTCAAGTAATTCTTCATTAGATAAACCATTATATGGTTTTATTTCAGTTACTTTAAATGTACCTTTAGTTAAAGTACCAGTTTTATCAAATACTACAATATCAGTATGATTCAATCCTTCTAAATAGTTTCCACCTTTTACCAGAACACCATTTCTAGATGCACCTCCGATTCCTCCAAAAAAACCAAGAGGTATTGAAACAACTAAAGCACAGGGGCATGATATAACTAAAAAGATCAATGCTCTGTATAACCAATCTGAAAAAGTGGAACCTTCAACAAATACAGGAGGAATAATTGCCAAGGCTAGAGCTGAAAATACTACTACAGGAGTATAATATCTTGAAAACTTAGTTATAAATTGTTCAGTTGGTGCTTTTCTACTACTAGCATTTTCAACTAAATCAAGTATTTTTGAAACAGCAGATTCACTAAAAATCTTAGTTACTTCAATAGTCAATAACCCATTTTTATTTATGAATCCACTTAATACCTCTTCACCAGAAGTCACTTCCCTTGGAACTGACTCACCAGTTAAAGCAGAAGTATCAACCATTGAATTACCTTCTATGATTTTACCATCAAGAGGAACTCTTTCACCAGGTTTGACTATAATAACGTCACCTACACTTATTTCTTCTGGAGATACCTTCTCTATATTATTATTTATCTTTAAATTTGCATAATCAGGTCTTATATCCATAAGTGATTTTATTGATTTTCTTGAATGATTAACTGCTAAGCCTTGGAAAAACTCACCGATTTGGTAGAACAGCATAACTGCAACGCCTTCAGGAAACTCTTTAATGGCAAAGGCTCCAATTGTTGCTATACTCATTAAGAAGTTCTCATCAAATACTTGACCACGTAAGATATTTTTTACTGCTCTCAACAGAACCTCTCCACCTACTAGGATATAGCTAAAGAAAAATAATAAAAATTCAGTTGTACTAGAAAAATTAAATATTACAGCAACACCAAAGAGTACTGCTCCAACGAAAAATTTTATTAGTTCCTTTCTATCAAAGTTTTCATCATGGCTATGGTCATGATGAATATTATTTTTATCCTCGTCAATCACTTCAACATCAGGTTCAATTCTATTTATTATTTTTATTGCTTTCTTAGAAAGGATATCTAAGTCTTTTTTATTGTTGACTTCTAAAACTAGTTTTCCTGTTGTAAAATTAATATACGCGTTTTTGACTCCATCAAGGTTCTTTATCTGATCTTCAATTTTAGCTGCACAGCTTGTGCAAACTAAACCCATCAATACCAAAGTTTTTTGATTGGCTTTACTAATGTGCTTTTCTTTAACAACAACATCAGGCTCTAACTTCCTTACAATATCACGTACCTGTGATATTACGTCATCTATTTTTTCAGGATTTTCAATTTCAATTTCTAATGTTTTTGTTACAAAATTTAGCACAGCTTTATCTACAGTTTCAATCTTATTAATCCTGTTTTCAATTTTTGCAGCACATCCTGCACAATCCAAACCTTCTAAGATTAATTCTTTTTTACTCATATAGACTACCCCCTTTATTGCTTAGAAAAAACATTTATTTATAAGTAAATTTTAGTACATACAAACATATGAACAATCATTCATATGTTTAATATTATTATATTAACTAATATAATAATTGTCAATACATTAATGTTAATATAAAAGTTACATTCTTAAGGATAATAGCTAATTTTAAAACAAATAATATAATTAATTGTAGGCAATAATCAAAAGTATGAGGAGAATACATATGGAGCAAAAAGGATTACTTGAGCTCAGCGTTGTTCTGTATATTTTAACAGGGACATTAGTAGGATTTTTAGGAAGATTATGGATGCTAAGAAGTGATATAAGACAATACCCAACATATCCGAATGGTTACTTAATACATCTAACTACAGGTTTTATTGCTGCTGCTATGGGGGCTGTGGCATATCCAGCATTGCTTGCTAAGAACTATGTTGCAGTAACTTTTTTAGCTTTAGCTATTCAACAATTTAGAGATATTCGTAAGATGGAAAAGGAAAGTTTAAAATCTTTAGAAAGAGAGAATTACTTTTTTAGAGGTGATGCTTATATAGATGGTATAGCAAAGACTTTTGAAGCAAGGAATTATATTGTAATGGTTTCTTCATTAATTACAACAATTAGTGCTTTTATTATTAAACAATATTCTCACAATAAAGTAATTATTATGGGGATATCAGTAATAATTGGCATTGCAGTTATCTATTTTCTTAAAAACTATACTAAAGGACATAATATTAAAGATATTGCAGATATTGAACAGGTTCAAATTGAATTTAAGAACGGAGATAATCTTTATGTTGGTGATACATATGTTATGAATATAGGACTTTCTGCTACAAGAGAAAGAATATTAAAAAATGGCTTTGGTATCATATTAAAACCAAAAGGAGAGAACGAAAAGGTTTTATTAAACCATGAAGGGCAAAGAACAGCTATATTACATGAATGTACAAGAATATTAGGGTTAGAAAGGTATGCTGCTACTAGAAGGAATTTTGATAATGGAGAAGTAGCTTTATTTATTGTACCTATTATTAAAGATGTTAAGCTACTGAAAGAAATTATTAATAATGTTCCAATACTTGAAACTTTAAAGAAAAAAGATAATTAATAATTTAGTAAAGGAGAATTTAGGTGAAGGAGAGCAGTACAAGGAGTATTTTAGCAATGATTACTATCGATAAAGATTCGATAGTTGATGCAGGAGTTCCTACTATTTTAGCTAAGGATGAAATAGAACAAGAAAAAATAGCATCTGAGTTAGGTCGAGTATTAGGCGGTAATGTTTATGGACTTACAAATGGAATAATAGTTGTTACCCAAGAATAGCTAAAAGCATCTTATGTATTAAGGTGCTTTTAGCTTTTTTTAAAATAAAAATTATGGTTGCCTATAATTATTAGTTAAGAAAAATTAATAAAAGGATAGATTAAAACTATAACCAGCACATGCCTTATAGAAATAAACAATTTCTAAAACATCCTTATTTACTGTAACATAATGTGTGATGAAATATTTAAACTTCAAGGAGGATATATATGAACATAAAAAAAGTCTTAGCATTATTATTAAGCTTAGTATTAGTTTTAGGAGCTGTTGCATGTAGCAAGGATTCAAATGAAGCTAATGTACCTCAAGAAAATAATGATCAACAGCAGCAAACCCAAGAACCAAAAGTAAAAGATGGAGGGAGTATTACTTTTGCAGTAGGAAGTGATCCAAATGCACTGAATCCATTATATGCTTCTGATAGGGTTACAATGACTATCAATAACGCTCTTTATAATCCACTTTTTGTAATGAATGGAGAAAACAATAGATATTATTTAGCACAGGATATTACTGTATCTGAAGATAGCTTAACTTATACAGTAAAACTTAAAGATAACTTAAAATGGCATGATGGAGAAAAAATAACTGCAGATGACTTAGTGTTTACTATGGAGCAAATATTAGATGAAAAACAAAATTCTTTTTTAAGAGATTTATTTATAATTGATGGAGTACCTGTACAAGTAGCAAAGGTTGATGAACTTACAGTTGAGTTTAAGCTTCCTACAGTATTGTCTTCATTTATGGGTTCGCTAGTTCAGGTATTGCCTATACCAAAGCATGTTTTTGAAGGTGAAGCTGATATAGCTAAGAGTGAAAAAAATGAAAATCCTATAGGATCAGGTCCATTCAAATTTAAAGAATGGAACAAAGGTGAAAGTATTGTATTAGAGAGATTCGAAGATTATTATGCTGGAAGACCACATTTGGATAACATAGTCTATAGAGTTATACCTGATTCGAACTCTGCAAAGGTAGCTTTTGAAGGTGGAGAAGTTTCAGCGTCATACATTGAACCTAAGGAATTTGAAAAATATAAAACCGATAGTAACTTTAATGTATTTAGCTATGGAGAAGGAATGCTTGATTACATGATATTTAACCAAAATATCGATGTATTAAAAAATAGAGACGTAAGAGAAGCAATAGCTCTTGCAATAGATAAAGAAGAATTAGTGAACGGATCTTATGAGTCAATAGAATATGCAGATATGGCTAATTCAATATTAACTCCTGATGCATTATACTATACAGATGATGTTAGACATTTTGAATATGATGCAGCAAAATCAAAAGAATTACTTAGTAAAGCAGGGTATGAAAATGGATTAAAGTTAAAAATGGCTTATATGAACTCAAGACCAAAGCAGCAAAATCAAGCACTAATTATTCAGCAAAAGCTTAAAGAAATTGGAATAGAACTTGAGCTTATAGCTATGGAAAGAGGAGCATACTATCAAAAGCTTCTTAACCCAGAAAATAAAGACTTTGACTTAGCATTTAACGGTTATGTAATGGGACCAGAGCCAGATTCGTACAAGTCTATATATATGACTGGTCAAATATATAACATTTCACAATACAGCAATAAAGAAGTAGATGGGTTATGGAATAAAGGTGCTGTAGAAACTGATAAAGAGAAGAGAAAAGAAATATATACAGAAGTTCAGAAAAAGGTTATTGATGATATACCTGTATATCCAATAGCTTATCCAAAATCGCTTATAGGCGTAAGCAAAAATATTGGAGGGGTAGAGGAAGCTAGAACTGTGCCAATATTTATGTTTGAAGATTTATCAAAGCTTTATGTTATAGAATAGTCTGTACGTAATGAAAAGTATATATTTAAAAGCAAAAGTAAACTAGAGTACTCTAGTTTACTTTTGTGTATTATTAAAATAAATTTGAGGTGTTTTGATGAGTAAGATTATAATAAAAAGAATAATACAAGCCATACCAATCCTTATCTTTATTTCTATTATCTCATTTTTTCTAGTCAATCTTGCTCCTGGTGATCCTGTACAAGCTTTTGTTACTCCAAAAATGAGTGAGAATGATGTATTAAGAATAAGAAAAAATCTTGGTTTAGACAAACCAATCTTAGTTCAATATTTTTATTGGTTGAAAAACATCTTAAAAGGGAACTTTGGGTATTCATATATTAATTACAGACCTGTACTAAAGCAGATAATGGAAAGAATCCCTGCCACGCTAGGGCTCATGGGTATATCTATGCTTATATCTGTTATATTATCTATACCACTAGGTGTAATATCAGCGGTCTATAAGAATAGATTCATAGACAGACTTATAAGTAATACATCCTATGTCGGAATATCAATACCAAGTTTTTGGTTTGCGATGATACTAATATATATTTTTACTGCTAAGCTAGGATTGTTGCCAAGCATAGGTATGCGTACTGTTGGTGTTAAATCAGTGCTAGATGTTATAAAGCATGGTATAATGCCTAGTATAGTTTTAAGCTTTTCAAATATAGCTATTTTGACTAGGTATATTAGATCAAGTGTAATAAACCAGCTAAAAGAAAGCTATGTAGCTACTGCATATTCAAAAGGGATGAGCAAGAATGTAGTACTATATGGACATGTTCTTAAGAATTCTATTCTTCCTGTTATCACAATATTAGGTATGTCACTACCTAATCTAGTATCTGGTGCTTTTATAACAGAAACTATTTTTGGATGGCCGGGGATGGGCAGATTAGGTATATCAGCTATATATAGTTTTGATTATCCAGTAATAATGGCTATTACTATGATATCTTCCATTATGCTTGTAATTGGAAATCTATTAGCAGATATAGCATACTATTTTGTCGATCCACGAATAAAGTATTGAGGTGATACAGATGAATGGAAGAATTATAGAGAGCATAAAAATCCAATTAAAGAAAAACAAACTAGCAAAAATATATATCGGTATTATAATAGTGTTTATAATAGCAGCCTTACTAGCGCCTCTGTCCCCATATGATCCAACTAAGATTGATATAGTAAACAAACTGTCAAAGCCTAATCTTAAGAATGTATTTGGTACAGATAGTCTAGGAAGAGATTATTTTACTAGAGCACTTTATGGTGGAAGAATATCACTAGCAGTTGGATTCATGTCCATGATAGTATCAATAGTTATTGGGACTTTAGTAGGTACTATTAGCGGATATTTTGGTGGAGTAGTTGATAGTATTATAATGAGATTTATAGATATTTTAATGTCAATACCAAGTTTTTTCTTGATATTGATAGTAAATGCATATTTAAAACCTGGAATAATGAGTATAGTTCTTATAATTGGATTATTCGGATGGATGGGAATAGCGAGAATAGTAAGGTCTGAGACATTGACATTAAAAGAAAGAGAATTTGTTCTTTGCTCAAAAACATTAGGTTCTGGACCATTTTGGATATTGTTTAAACATATTATACCAAATGTCATGTCTACTGTTATAGTGGCATCAACCATAAACATTGCCACAGCTATATTAACAGAATCCTCTTTAAGTTTTTTAGGACTGGGAATACAGCAACCATTTTCATCATGGGGTAGTATGCTCAAGGATGCACAATCATTTATGTCTGATGCACCATATTTAGCTATTTTTCCAGGGCTATTTATATTACTGACTGTTTTAAGCTTTAATGTTCTTGGAGATATATTAAGAGCAGCGTCTAATCCTATGGAAGATATTTGATAGCTACAAATTAATATAATCTATGGAGGTAAATTAGATGAAAAAAAGTAATGAGGAATTGATTAAAGAAGCCAAGCAGATGGCAGAAAATTATTATAAAAATGGAGAATATCTTTGTTCTGAAGCAGTACTTGCATCGGTAAACAAAGTATTAGAGTGTGGTATGCCTGAGGAATACGTTAGGCTTACTTCAGGATTTCCAGTTGGTATGGGTGGTGCTGGCTGCAGTTGTGGTGCCTTAACAGGAGCACAAACTGCTTTAGGACTAGTGTATGGAAGAAAAAATCCTGGTGCAAATAATAAAAAGGTAATGAAGCTTTCACAAGAGCTTCATAATAGATTTAAAGAAAAATATAAAAGTACATGTTGCAGAGTACTCATAAAGGAATATAAATTTGGATCAAAAGAACATTTTGAAAGATGTACAAGAGTTACAGGAGATGTATGTGAGATTGTAATGAATATAATACTTTCAAATCAAGGGATTATGTCAAAAATTTTTTAAGTAGGTTATAATAAAAATATAATGTTTTGGAAATTCTTTAGGAAGGTGTACAAAAGCCTTCTTTTTTTCTACTGAATTTCAATAATTTGATTTTTATATGTAAAAAGTTTATAATCAAATGGTAAGATATAGCTTTTGGGAGATTATTTAAGCTTAAGGAGGATTTTGATGAGCAACGAAGATAAAAGGATTATGCCTATAGATATTGAAGACGAAATGAAAAAATCATATTTAGATTATGCTATGAGTGTAATAGTGAGTAGAGCTTTACCAGATGTTAGAGATGGACTAAAGCCTGTTCATAGAAGAATACTATATGCTATGAATGAGCTTAGCCTAATGCCAGATAAACCTCATAGAAAATCTGCACGTATCGTCGGGGACGTACTTGGTAAGTATCATCCTCATGGTGACTCAGCAGTTTATGATGCTATGGTAAGACTTGCACAGGATTTTTCAACTAGATACCTACTAGTTGATGGACATGGTAACTTTGGTTCTGTCGATGGTGATGGCGCTGCTGCTATGCGTTATACAGAAGCCAGAATGTCAAAGATAACTCTTGAAATGCTTAGAGATATTGGTAAAGATACTATAGATTATAGACTAAACTTTGATGAAACACTTAATGAACCTAAGGTGTTACCTAGTAGATTTCCGAACCTTTTAGTAAATGGATCATCGGGTATAGCGGTTGGTATGGCTACATCAATACCTCCACATAACTTAGGAGAAGTAATAGATGGTACTATAATGATGATAGATAATCCAGATGTACAGGTAGACGATCTTTTAACATGCATAAAAGGTCCTGATTTTCCTACAGGTGCTATTATTATGGGCAGAGAGGGTCTAAAAACAGCATATAGAACAGGTAGAGGGAGAGCGGTTGTTAGAGCAAAGGCATTTATTGAACACAACAGCAAAGGAAGAGCATTTATAATAGTAAAAGAGCTACCTTACCAAGTTAACAAAGCTAGATTGATAGAGAAAATAGCGGATCTTGTAAGAGATAAGAAACTAGAAGGTATATCTGATTTAAGAGATGAATCAGATAGAACTGGTATGAGAATTGTAATAGAGATAAAGAGAGATGCTAACCCTAATGTGGTATTGAACAATTTATATAAGCATACTCAGCTTCAAGATACGTTTAGTATAATTATGATTGCGCTAGTAAATGATGAGCCTAAGGTCCTAAACTTAAGACAGGTAGTTAGATATTATTTAGATCATCAAAAAGAGGTTATTGTAAGAAGGACACAATATGATTTAAATAAAGCAGAAGAAAGAGCTCATATTTTAGAAGGTTTAAAAATAGCACTAGATAATATAGATGCTGTAATTAGTCTTATTAGAGGATCAAAAACAACAGCTGATGCAAAAGAAGGTTTAATGAACGAGTTTGCTTTAACAGAGAAGCAAGCACAAGCTATTCTTGATATGAGACTGCAAAGATTAACTGGATTAGAAAGAGAAAAAATAGATGAAGAATACGAAGAGCTTATAAAACAAATCAATAAGTTCAGAGAGATATTAGCTAATGAAAGACTTATATATCAAATTGTAAAAGAAGAGTTACTAGAGATAAAAGAAAAATACAGTGATGAAAGAAGAACTGAAATAAAAGCTTCAGAAGATGAAATAGACATTGAAGATATGATTCAGGAAGAAAATGTAGCTATAACTCTTACTCACTTTGGATATGTAAAAAGGATGCCTGAAGACACATATAAGATACAGAAAAGAGGAGGTAGAGGTGTATCTGGTCTTACAACAAGAGAAGAAGACTTTGTTGAGCATCTTTTTATTACCTCCACTCATGATAACCTTCTATTCTTAACAAGCCAGGGTAGGGTATATAGCTTAAAAGCTTATGAAATACCAGAAGCAAAAAGACAAGCAAAGGGTACGGCCATAATTAATCTGCTTCAGATCAATCCAGATGAGAAAATTACTGCTGTAATACCTATAAAAGATTTTAGTCCAGAAGACTATCTTGTTTTAGTAACTCAGAATGGAATTATTAAAAAGACTAAACTAGATCAGTTTAAAAATATAAGGAAGAATGGACTTATAGCTATAAGTCTTAAGGAAGATGACGAGCTTATAAGTGTTAAGAGAACTAGTGGAGATAATGATTTAATATTAGTAACCTCACGTGGTATGTCAATTAGATTTAATGAAAAAGATGTAAGAGATATGGGAAGAACAGCTATGGGAGTTAAAGCTATAAGCTTAAAAGGTGATGATAAGCTTGTAGGCATGGATTTAGTAGAAGATGGGAAAGATCTCCTTGTTATTAGTGAATATGGATATGGAAAAAGAACATCACTAGAAGAATATAGAGTACAAACAAGGGGAGGAAAAGGAATTAAAACCTATAGTATTAAAGATAGAACCGGAAAGTTAATAAATGCAAAAGTAGTAGATAAAGAAGACGAAATTATGATGATCAGCTTTTTAGGAGTAATTATTAGACTTAAGGTTTCTGATATTTCACAAATGGGAAGAAGTACTCAAGGAGTTACCTTGATGAAAACTGGTAAAGATGATCATGTAGTATCAGTAGCTAAGGTAATAGCAGAAGTAGAAGAGGAATAATAATGAAAATAGCGTACTTAATTGTACGCTGTTTTTTTATTTATATAATAGGAAACAAAAGTTTACATTAATATGAAGATATTATACTATATAAATAGGTATTAAATACGTTCATGCAACACTATTGAAGTAAAAGGAGGAAAAGAATATGTCATTAGAAGTATTTAAAAAGTTTGATGATAATACAAATTCATGGATTGTAGAACCTATTGGTGAAGTTGATATATATACTTCTCCAGCATTTAAGGAAGCACTGCTTCAAATAATGGAAGAGAGAGCAGTAGATATAATAATAAACGGTGAAAATTTAGTGTACATTGATAGTACTGGTTTAGGTGTTTTGATAAGTGTGTTGAAGAAAGCAAGGGAAAATAATAATGAAATTACTATCACTAACATAAAGCCAAACATAAAGAAATTATTCGATTTAACAAGTCTTGATAAAGTATTTACGATTAAGGAGTGATAGATAATATGGCGAATAATAAGGAACTTAGTATACAAAATACTGAAAGAAAAGATTTTATTAACCTTAGCATACCCAATAGACCAGAATATGTAGGGGTAGTTAGACTTACTACTTCTGCCATAGCTAGTAGATTAGGCTTTGATATAGAAGAAATAGAGGATATAAAAGTAGCTGTAGCTGAGGCTTGCACAAATAGTTTAGAGCACGGATTAAAAGAGAAAGATGAAAATTTTGATATTGAATTTAGTATTTATGAAGATAAGTTATCTATAGTAGTTAGAGATAATGGTGAAGGATTTGATACAGAACAAGTACAGCAAACAGAGGAAGATGAGTTTAAAGAAAAAGGACTTGGGATATTTATTATAAAGTCACTTATGGATGACGTTGAAATAATAAGCAATCAAGGAAAAGGTACAGAAATTAGGATGATTAAGAAAATAAAGGATGGTGCTAAATGACATTACAGGTAGCTAATGAAGAAAAAAGCACTATTGAAACTAATAAATCAGATGTGAAGGAATTGTTTAAGAAATATAGAGAAACAAAGAATGCAACATATAGAGATGAATTAATAAAAAGACATATTTATATTGCTGAGATATTATCTAAAAAATATGCTAATAGAGGAATAGAATATGATGATATATATCAAGTGGCATGTATAGGATTGATATATGCAGTTGATAGATTTGATATAACAAAAGGCTACGAATTTTCGAGTTTTGCTACACCTACCATAATAGGAGAGATAAAGAAATACTTCCGAGATAAAGGGTGGGCTATAAGAGTACCTAGAAGAATTCAAGAACTTTCAAAAAAGATAAATAATGCTAAAATTATATTAAGTCAGAAGCTTCAGAAGAATCCGACGGTAGATGAGCTTGCAGAATATTTAAAATGTACTTCAGAAGAAGTTTTAGAAGCAATGGAAGCAAGTAAGGTATATACCCCTCAGTCACTAGATGTTGCATTTGATTCCAATGGTGATGATAAGGAAATAAATTTATCTGATCTTATAGGTGAAGATGATAAGTACTTTACTAAAATAGAAAACAATGATTTCTTAATGAAAACAATAGAAAAACTTAATGATGTAGAAAAGAAAATATTGAATGATAGATACTTTAATAAGAAAACACAATTTGATATAGCACAAGAGATGGGAATATCTCAAATGACTGTATCTAGAATGGAAAAGAAAATCATTGAGAAATTTAAAAAGGAGCTTCAAAGAACATATATTTAGGTGGGTGAGGTGATAAAACTCACCTAATTTTGTGGAATAAAATAACTGTTGAAATTGTGTTGCTAAAGTGGTATATTAAATATTGTCGTTAACACAAGACGGTTAAAAATACCAGTAAAAAAGGTATTGACAACTGATGACTAATTTGCTATAGTATTAAGAGTCAGCAATATGATGAAGACAAAAAATGTTTTGGTCTTTGAAAACTGAACAGTGAAAAGACAAGTTTAATAACAGCAAAGCTGTTAAAACAACTTATGAATTAACGTCAACGTTAATACATTTGAGTTAA
>NZ_JBNPXI010000035.1:0-33408 GCF_050433385.1 Brassicibacter mesophilus | reverse complement strand
ATTCAATTTTACCATAATCAGGTGAGGAGTTATATATTTTTATGCAAGAAAAAACCCCGTAATTATACGGGTTGTGGCGTTTCGCAAACGTCTAATGTTATAAATATAAGGAGGTGAGGAATATGAACTTCTTAGATCTATTTGCAGGAGCAGGAGGGCTTTCTGAGGGATTTTTAAGAGCAGGGTTCGAGCCAATAGCACATATAGAATTAGATATAAATGCATGTAAAACTTTAAGAACGAGATCTATATATCATTATCTTAAGCAGAATGATATGATGCACTTATATAGGAAATATCAAAAAACATATAATAAAAGTGATAATATGAGAGATAAAGAAATGGAAAAGCTTTTATCTCATATTCCTCAAGATAAATTAGAACCTATAATGAATATAGAAATTTCAGAAAGAACATTACCATATATATTTGGTCAAATTGATAGTAGGCTAAAGGTTATGGAGAATGAAGGAATTGATTTAATAATAGGTGGACCTCCATGTCAAGCATTTTCTTTGGTTGGGAGAGCGAGAGATGAAAATAATATGGAAGATGATCCAAGAAATTATTTATATAAGTTATATATAAGATTTTTAACTAAATATAAACCTAAGGCATTTGTTTTTGAAAATGTTCCAGGGATATTAACGGCTTTTAAAGGAAATTTATTCAAAAACCTTCAGGCATATATGAAGAGAGTAGGATATAATATTGAAGCCTGTAAACTAGATGCTAGAGACTTTGGGGTTCTACAAAGCAGAAAAAGAATAATTATTGTAGGCTGGAGAAAGGATTTAGAATTCTATTATCCATCAATTGAACCAGTTAATATAGATTATACTGTAAATGATATATTTAATGATCTCCCAAAGATTCGCGCTGGAGAAAAATATACTAAATTTAAATATGTATGTAAACCTAATAGATATCTTTTAGACACAAAATTGAGAAATGATGATGATGTTATTACCCATCATATTGCTAGGCCGAATAATGAAAGAGATTTAGAAATATATCGAATTGCAGTCAATAAATGGAATTGCGAGAAGGCAAGAATTAAATATACAGATTTACCTGAAAGACTTAGAACACATAATAATCTGAGTTCTTTTCTTGATAGATTTAAAGTTGTTGCAGGAGATGAAAAATATTCACATACAGTTGTTGCACATATTTCAAAAGATGGGCACCATTATATTCATTCTGATATTATTCAAAATAGATCTATTACTGTTAGAGAAGCAGCAAGAATTCAATCATTTCCAGATGATTATTTTTTTGAAGGGCCAAGAACTTCAAATTTTGTTCAGATAGGAAATGCAGTACCACCATTGATGGCAGAGAAAATTGCTATTTGGTTTTCTGATAAGCTTTAATTTCAAAAAAATTAGATTCAATGTAAATAGGTAAGGTAGCTGTTCTTTTGAATAGCTACCTTTTTTGATGGATTTTCATATGTAAATACTAACAGACTTGATAATAAAAAAATTTTCTTGTTAATATATTGGGAAAATACAAGAAATTTATAGAGGATATTGCCAATATTTGTAGAAGATAATTAACAACTAAACGTACTATAAGTTTATCTAAATGAATATTATAAAATCAGTTTTAAAAATTTTCGAACAGACTATAATATGGTTATTTTCTTTTGAAGTAAAAACAAAATCTAGGGGGTATGTAAATGGATGAACTAGGTACTTATAAAATTAGACCTGCTGGCAAACATGTCCTTACAATTGGTGAAGGTTTAATACAAGATCAATATGCAGCAATTATAGAACTCGTTAAAAATGCGTATGATGCAGATTCAGATGATATAAGTATTTGTTTTAGGAGTAACGAGAATAAAGATTTCTTACAGATTTGTATAGAAGACCATGGACATGGCATGTCCAATTATGATGTGGTTAATAAATGGCTTGTTCCATCAACTGATTATAAATTGAAAGAACGAAAAAGTCCTAAAGGAAGAATAATGCAAGGCCGAAAAGGAATAGGAAGATATGCAGCTAGTATTTTAGGTGATGATTTATTACTCAAAACAGTTACTAAAGAAGGCGAAAAAACAGAACTATATATAGAGTGGGACAAATTTAAGAAACATGAGTATTTAGATCAAGTAGAGATTTTAGTCGAGACAGAATATGTAGAAGAATTGAGTGGGACAAGTTTAACTATTAATGGAGGAAGAGAAAGAATAAATGATTGGAGTGACTTATCCTTAAATAAATTAAGGTTTGAATTGAAAAAGCTTATTCCTCCAAAGACAGATGATACTTTTGACGAAACGTTTAAAATACAATTATGTTTTGAAAAATTCTTTGAAGGACAAACTGAAGTTATTATCGAAAATATTACACCATATCCAATTCTAGATCTATTTGATTATAGAATTAGTGGTATGATTGATTCAAAAGGGCTAGGGTCATTGGTATATCAAAATCAAAAGATAAGAAATGGTATTGAAGAAGAGTTTCAAATTGATTTTAGTGAAACAGGCTGTGGGAACTTAAAAGTTGATATACGTGTATATGATCGTGATAAAGATGCCATAGAACAGCTAATAAAAAGGGGCTTAAAGGACGAAAATACTGGTCATTATATTTCAAAACTTGAAACTCGACGTCTTCTTAATGAAGTGAATGGAATTGGTGTTTATAGAAATGGTTTTAGAATTCGGCCATTAGGTGATGCTGATTTTGATTGGTTAAAGTTAAATGAACAACGTGTACAAAATCCTTCATTAAGAATTGGTAGTAACCAAGTTGTTGGTTATGTCCATATTGAGTCGGAGGAAATATCAAATTTAGAGGAAAAAAGTGCAAGAGATGGTTTAAAAAATAATTTAGCATATGAAAGACTAAAAGAGATAACATGTAAGGTAATTGCAGAATTGGAGAATAGAAGGTTTATTTTTAGGAGAAAAATAGGTCTTTCAAATCCAATAAAAAAAATTGAAAGAAACATAGAAGAACTATATAATTATTCGTCATTAATAAAATCTATCTCATCATCATTAAAAAAAGCTGGATCATCACAAGTAGTGATTGATGAAATTGAAAATATTATTTCAAAAGAACAGAATGAAAAAAATGAAGTGGTTGAAGAAATTAAACGTTCAGTAGCTGTGTATCAAGGACAAGCAACCTTAGGAAAAATAGTGAATATTATCCTACATGAGGGTAGAAGACCCCTGAATTATTTTAGAAATCAAATACCAAATCTAAAGTTTTATTTAGATAAATTTTTAACTGAACCTGATAAGGCCCCAGTAGAAAAAATTAATTATTTGACTTCTGGAATTACAGAAAATGCCGGAGTTTTAGTTACGCTATTTAGTCGTTTAGATCCTTTAGCAGCAAAAAGAAGGGAAACTAAAGCAGAGTTTTCACTATTAGATACACTTAATGGAGTAGTTTCAGTTTTTGAAAATGAATTTAATTATAAAAATATAAGTTATTCTATAAATTGTTCAAAGGAAGTAAAACTTTTTGGTTGGAAACAAGATTTTTATGCAATATTTACAAACCTGATTGATAATAGTATTTTTTGGATTGAAGAGAAAAATTGTATTGAACGACATATATCTATCGAAGTACTATTTATTGAGAATGAATTGCAAATAAATTATAAAGATACTGGACCGGGTATCGATGCTGAGTTGTTAGAAAGTCAAGTTATTTTTGAACCAGAATTTACAACAAAGACAAATGGAACAGGTTTAGGACTTGCTATTGCTGGAGAGGCTGCAAAGCGTAATGGGTTACTACTTATAGCTTTACAAGACGATAAAGGAGCTTATTTCAATTTGAGTACAGAACAGTGAGGAGATTAAAATGTATAAATTTTTGTTGATTGAAGATTCTAAGGATGATGTGGAAGCTTGTCTTGACACAATTGAAAGAATGAACACACAAAACAGTGAAATGAGAATAGAAATAGTTGTATCAAATACTTTTAGAGATGCGCTAAAAGAGTTAGAAAAGGAATATAATGGAGTTATTGTAGATATAAATTTAGATGAAGGAAATAGTGGTAATTTTATTATTCGAACAATAATTGAAAACTATAGACTACCTGTTGCTGTAATGACAGGTACGCCTGACACAGAATTAGAAAAAGACTCCCCTATTAAGATATATAAAAAAGGTGAAGCTAGTTATGAACAGATAGTAAATAATCTTATAAAATCATGTGCCACTGGACTTTTTAATGTAATCGGAGGTAAAGGTATAATACAAAAAGTAATGAATCAAGTATTTTGGAATAATCTTTATCCTCAAATTCAATTATGGGAGAATTTATATGAACAGAAAATTGATGTAGAAAAAATATTATTACGGTATTCAATAGCTCATATTCAAGAACTTATTGATGATGAAGTCCCTAATTATATTACAGAAGAAATGTACATTAAGCCGCCTATAAATGACAAGCTTAGAACTGGATCAATTATTAAATCAAAAAAAGATGGTATGTATTGTGTAGTATTATCACCTCCATGTGACTTAGTGTTACGTGATGGTATTTTTAAAACCGATAGAATTATGCTCTGTGAAATAGATAGTGAAGAAACAGTAAATCAGGAAATTACACAAGGCGTAAAACAAGCAAAAATGAAAAAAGTGTTATTACCTGCAATTAGAAATAATTATAAAGAGTATTATCATTGGCTTCCTAGTAATAGTTTATTCAAAGGAGGATATATCAATTTTAGAAGCATATTAACATATACGCCAGTGCAACTTAAAGAGGAATTTTGTGACCCTGAGTTACGTATACAAGAATATTTTATTAAAAGTATCCTAAATAGATTTTCATCATATTATGCTCGTCAAGGTCAGCCTGATTTTAATTTTGATGCAGAAGCAGAAATAATAATTCATAAATTACAGAATACTGCAAACTGATCAAACCTTTTTACAAAAATTAATAATATAAAAATAATAAAGAACTAAATTTTGATCAAACTTTTTTAAAAAATCAAGTTCTTATTTTACGAAAAATCAATAGATTAATAGATTATTTTGATCAAACTTTTTTATAAACCTACAGCTGTCGAATAATAATATAGACTGATGAAATAAAAAAGATTATTGAATAGAAATAAATGTATATGTAAAATAATGTCTTGAGATGTAAAATAAACTCGTTAGAGAGAAAATAAAATTGTTAGAAAAATTGTGGATAGATTGTGGATTTTGCTCTACATCTGCTCACAATTTTTTTATTTTTTTGAAGGAAAACAGACCGGGGGACAGAAGATTTTATTGAATACATATATTGAAACAAATATTGATAAAACCTTGATAAGATAAGACTTTAAGCCATGTGTTGATTTCTTATATTGAAAGATTTTATTGATTTTAAGACTGAAAAGGGGGCAAATTTTACCCCTTAAACCTTGCTCCTTACGACTAACTTTCCAACGACTTTATTTTACTGAAAAGGCTCAAGAAATAAGGAAAAAGGGCTAAGAAATGACCAGTTTTTCTAAAAACTTTATTTTACTTTCATAAAATGGAAAGGGTATTGAAAAGTGGGTGGAAGATAGGTGGAATAAGGGTTTGAGGGGTATTGGTGGGTTAGGGAGTTTTCTCAAAACATTATTTGACTTATACAATAAAGATTTGAGAAGAATTGTGGATTAAACTCAGACTTTATGTTATACGTGAACGAACAAAATAAACTCGCACTAAAAATAATAAAGTCATACTAAAGAAAATAAACTTGTAATAAAAGTCATGTGATTTTAGGATGAAAATGCCTGAAATTGCATGGCTTTTTTTGTATAGAGGAGTAGCAGAGCAAAATTACAATTTTTCTTATAAAATTAAGAATTACTATACTTAGTTAGATTAGATTGAATAGTAGTTAAAAAAACAAAATAATGAAATGAATATATAATTTTATTTTCAAATAAAATGGGTAAATAAATGACATACTATTTTGTATAAAATTAAAAAAATAAGGAGGATAACCTATAATGATAAAAGATTTTAATACTGCAATAAAAGAGAGAAGAACTATATATGGAATTAGTAAAGAAACCACTGTTTCAGATGAAAGAATTCAGGAAGTCATAAATGAAGCTGTGATACATACACCTTCTGCATTTAACTCTCAAAGTGCAAGGATTGTTGTTTTATTTGGAGAAAACCATGATAAATTATGGGATATAACAAAAGAAGCTTTAAAGAAAATCGTTCCTGAAGATAAATTTGCTCCCACTGAAGAAAAAATCAATTCATTTCGAAGTGGATATGGAACAGTTCTATTCTTTGAAGATATTAGCGTAATTGAATCGTTGCAACAACAATTTGCTACTTACAAAGATAATTTTCCAATTTGGTCACAACAATCTTCAGGTATGCTGCAATATGTAATTTGGACTTCACTAGAAATCGAAGGTCTTGGAGCATCATTACAACATTATAATGAACTTATTGAAGATGAAATAAAGAAACAATGGAATATACCGAATAATTGGAAACTAATAGCACAAATGCCGTTTGGTAAACCATCTGCTCCAGCTGGAGATAAAGAATTTAGGCCATTAGAAGAAAGAATTAAAATATTTAAGTAAATTTAATAATATAAGAAATTTAATATCTTCGAAAAAACAGGTATGTACTCTTTGGTAGAAAAGCATACCTGTTACTTATATAAGCTTTGATTATAGATTTACAGTTAAGTTATTTGAATAACAGCGATTTATAAAAAATTAGAAAGGGGACATAGGTGATTTGATATGAAAAAAGCATAAGTATGATTCTATCTATGAGCTAACAAAATAAATTCGTACTTAAAATAATAAAGTTATATTCAGGAAAATAAACTTGCAATAAAAGTCATGCGATTTTGAGATGAAAATGCTTAAGAGTGCATGGCTTTTTTATTCCAGAAGAATAAAAAAACTTCATATGGTAAATATATTTATTAAATAAATGTATGGAGGTATATAGGTGAAAGATATTTTAAAGTCACAATTAGAGTCATATAAAAGAGATAATAGTAGAAGTAGCAAAGAAGCAATGCTAGATACTATGAATTCTATAACTAACTCAAAGTCAGAGAATGATGTTTCAATGTTAAACTCAATACAAAGAGCAAAAAATGCTTTAACAAGTAGTAGCGGTAATAAGAATGAAATAGTCCAATCAGTAGAAAGTGTAATATCAAGGTTAAGTTAAACCTATTTTGACATAGGTATATGCTAATAATAAAGTTCAGTGAAAGATAAAAAAGTATATCTATATGTAGTCATGGTTATACAAAACATGGATATTTCCAACAATTTAATACTTTTTATAAGAAAAGACAACTACCATATATGGTTTAAACATACATATATAGTAGTTGCTTTTAGTATACACGAGATGAAATCTGGTGAATTAGCAACGACTCTGAACACTACTGTGTTATTATGACTAAAAGTTCTCGTTTTATTAACTTTGCTTGATATTAAAAACATAATCATTAGGAATTCTAATATACCCTCTTATATGGTTGTTTTTCTCTCTTTCAATAATTCCAGATACGTTATTAATATTACCTTCTGCAACTATTATTGAGTTATTTGTATTTTCAATAATTATCCCTATGTGGTCATGTGGTTTATCGCAAAATACTTTATCATACAGTACAATATCTCCTTTTTCAGGTAAAAAATGTTTATCTTCTCTAGAATAGTAGAAATGATTTTCATGCAATTTTGCCCACTCTTCCCATGCACCACATCCTGCGAAGCTAAAAGTTACTTTTTCATTTGGATATTTTACTGGTATATTGAACCCTGCTTTTATGCAACAATAATATACAAACGCAGCACACCATTTTCCATCCCAATTCTCTAATGCCCATTTTGGAAATAAGTTAGCTATTGGCTGTATGTTTGACTTTACAGTCATCACATTTCCATGTAAGCATTTTTGCGCTTCTTCCTTTGCAATATTGGCTAATTTTTCTCTCTTTGTCATGCTAATCCTCCTATATTTTGAAGTTTAACTCTTTCTTAACTGTATTTTCGTGCTTTTGCATATGCAATATTGTCGACATTTATATTATAAATGAATAAAATAATAATACTAGACTTATAATTCACAATGTGTTATGATGTACAATGTGCTATGCCTAAAAACAGCTAAGACAAACATGTGATAATGTTTGTCTTTTTTATATAAACAAAAATTAGTTAAAAACATACACAGAAACTTTTAATATCTACCCAGCACAAAGAAATGAATTAAATCAATAATAACAAGGAAAATAGTAGTAACTTACTGCCAATATCCCCAAGTATATAAATAAGTTTTTATTTTCATTCATTTTAGAACTCTCTTCTACTTAATCTCTTTTTAACTATATAATCATGAAAAAAACGGAAAAATGTAAGTCTCTATCAAGTAAGTGGACATATATTCACATAAATAAAATAAGCATATGAATTGAAAAAACTAGGCATAATTACAAACAGAAAAAAGTTTTAATAATATAGATAAATGCTTAAAATAATATATAATTTAATAATATAAATAGCTATTAAATACAGAATATGATAACTTATTTTTTTAATAGGAGGAGAAATTATGATTAATGAAAATGAACAAAAACTATATGACATTTTAAACACGTTAAAAATTGAGTATAGTAGATATGAACATAAACCAATATATACTATTGAAGAAGCTAACCAATTGGATATATGTATCCCAGGAGAACATTGTAAAAATCTTTTTATCCGTAATAGAAAAGGAGATGTTCATTATCTTGTATTACTAGATCAAGATAAGAAAGTAGATTTGAAGCTTTTATCTAAACAGATAGGATGTACAAGCTTATCATTTGCTTCAAAAGAAAGACTATATAAATATTTAGGTCTTGAACCAGGTTCAGTTACCCCTTTTGGATTAATAAATGATACTAATAAAGAGGTACAAATCTTAATAGATAAAGACTTAGTTAATGCTAGTAAAATTAGCTTTCATCCAAACGTAAATACTGCAACAATTAGTATTTCTTATATAGATCTAGAAAAGTTTATAAAATGGTGTGGTAATAAAATTACCCCTATCTGTATTGAATAATAATTTGTTTACAAATACATTATGTTATGCTATTCTAATAGTAGAATAGAGGAGGTAAAATATGACTGAAATAGAAGTGATTTTGCTATCGCTTTTACATGACAAAGATTATTATGCCTATGAAATAGAAACTATAATTGATCAAAGAAATATGAGAGAGTGGACAAATGTAGGATTTTCTTCTATATATAATTCTTTAAATAAGCTTGAAAAGAAGGGGCTAATAAACTCAAGATACGAAAAGGAATATGGTTCACCTAAGAGAAAAGTATATTCTATAACAGATGAAACAAAGTTAATCCTAAAAAAAAGCGTTATTAAAATGTTAAGTGAGTATAACCGTGATTCAAGTATATTTGATGTTGGGATGGCATTTTCATATTTAATTTCAAGAGAAGAATTTTATGAAGCACTGATAAAGCGCAAAGAAAATCTAATAAAAAGAAGAGCGTTTGTACTTGAAAAATATAATCAGCATCCATCGGCTAAAAAAAGACCGCATATAAAGGCGTTATTTGAAAGACCGATAATATGTATAGAATCTGAAGAAGCATGGATTGAAGATTTTATAAATCAAAATTTTTTTAAATAGCTATTCTATATATATAATAGCTAGGAGGTTGATTATGTACCTAGAACATTAAATTAATAAGCAAAAGTTACTTATTGATTTAATTTAGGACGTATTTAAAACAACAATATAACCAAAAAATAATATTATAAAGGAGATGTTTTAATTATGAGTAAACCTTTAGTTAGTAATGCATTTCAGACTTTTATGAATGAGGCACCAGAACATGCAAAAGCATGGATGGAAACAGTACAAAAATTAGATGCTGCTAGTGCACTTGATAAAAAAACAGAAGAACTTGCTTACATATCAGTTTTAGCAGCAGCTAGACTAGAAAGTGGAATATCTTTTCATGTAAAACAGGCAAAGATGAATGGTGCAAGTAGGGAAGAAATAATAAGCGCTATATTAATAGGCTTACCAGCAGTAGGTAATATCGTAACTTCATCACTTCCAATTGCATTAGAAGCTTATGATAATGAATAGGACAATATAATAGATTATGGAGATAAAAACACAGTTTCGGTTGGTAGTCCGAACCTATCAATAATAGATAGCAGTAGCCTTCCCTCCTGGGGTCGTCCATTCTCCATTTAGGATTGTTTATCAGGAGGTATTTAAAATGAAAATAAGTAGTGAGTTTACAGTTTTATTTGAAGAGCCTTTTTGGATAGGTATATTTGAAAGGACCTATGATGAAGAATACGAGGCTTCAAGAATTGTATTTGGTCCAGAACCTAAAGACTGTGAGGTATATGACTATATACTAAAAGAATTCAATAATATAAAATTCTCTAGTCCTATATCTATAGAAAAGAAAAAGGATAGAAAAATAAATCCTAAAAGACTCCAGAGAAAAATAAGAAAAGAGATTGAAAACAAAGGAGTTGGAACAAAGGCTCAGCTTGCAATACAGCTCCAGTATGAGATAAATAAATTAGAAAAGAAAAAGAAATCAAAAGAAAAGAAAATTGAAGAGCAAAGACAAAAATTTGAGCTAAAACAGAAAAAGAAGAAGGATAAACGTAGAGGTCATTAATAAACTGCAATAAAAGGTATATGACTTCTATTTAATAAATTCTTTCTGCGCACAAAAATCTATTAAAAATAAAATAAAAATGCTTGATAAGGACATGTAAATCAGATTTAAAACCTCATTACGTGTCTTTTTATTTTCACGACATATAGACACAAACAATAGAAAGATGTTGAGAAATTACAGTATATAATTATTTCAAAAAATTTAATAAATAATAAAGGGAAAAATGCTGATTAGGAGAATAAGAGTAGTAGTATAGATTCATATCATTTAACTCGGAGGTATTTATGAAAGTCGAACTTTTAGAAATTGGACAGGTGAAAGAAGATGATTTGAGATTTGCAGTTATAAGTGCTTTATTTAAAGATAAATGGATATTTGTAAAACATAAAGAAAGAGATACATTGGAGATACCAGGTGGACATAGGGAAATTGGTGAAGATATTAATGCTACTGCAAAAAGAGAATTATTTGAAGAAACCGGAGCAAAGACTTTTAAAATAGAACCCATATGCGATTATTCTGTTACAAGAGATGATGAATCATCTTATGGCAGACTATTTTATGCAGAAATAAAGGATTTAGGTGATTTACCTGATCTAGAAATAGGAAAGGTAGAATTATTTAACAAGTTGCCAGAAAAATTGACATACCCAGATATACAGCCTTTTTTACATAATAGAGCTTTAAGGGAGAAAATAAAAAGAGAATATTTTGGAAAAAAAGTTAAGGTAGTTATGGACAGACCATTAGGTTCTAAGCATAAAAAACATGGATTTATATATCCAATAAACTATGGGTATCTTCCTAATACAATTTCAGGCGATGGAGAAGAAATAGATGCCTATATTCTAGGTGAGTTTGAGCCATTGAAATCCTATGAAGGATATGTTGCTGCAATAATACATCGTAAAAACGATAATGAAGATAAGTTAGTGGTCTGTAGAGAGTTAGATGTGTATAATAAGGATCAGATTAAAGCACTAACAGAATTTCAAGAGAGATTTTTTGAGTCAGAAATCATTATGTATTAGAGATAAAAGGGAATTAGTTTTTGAGATATGTAGAGGAGCGGATGGCATATGAAAATAAAAGTAATAGATGGTGCTTTAAAAAAGGATGTTATTGATTTTATAAAAGATAATTGGGGTTCAGGAATAATGGTAGTAAAGGGCAGGGTTCATAATATGGAGTTGCTACCTGGGTATGTAGCATTAGAGGATAACAAAATCATAGGACTTGTAACATATAATATTGATAATGAGGAATGTGAAAATGAAGAGATGCTTGAGATCATGAAGGAAAATGATTATGAAGATATGTCAAGGACGATGGGATTCACAGGAAGAAAAGAAATGATTAATATGCACAACTCTATGATGGATGGAAATGGTTTTAGATTTAACATGATAAAATTGTTCCAATCAACTTAACAGATAATAAAGGAAAAAAACTTAATAAGGAGAATAAAAATAGTAGTATAATTTTATATATTTTAACTTTGAGATATTTATGAGGGCAGAGCTTTAGAAAATGTACAAGTAAAAGGGCAGGCTTTAAAGACTGTAGTAATAAATGCTTCATTTCAAGATAAAATGATAAGAAGGTGTTAAGATGAATAAACATGAGTATGAATCCTTCAAACCGTTTGTATCTGCAAACGTTGTCCTGCCAGAATTGACAATAACTTCAATTGTTTCTGGAATCATTTTAGCTGTTATTTTTGGTGCTGTAAATGCCTATCTAGGATTAAAAGTAGGTATGACTATTTCAGCATCAATACCTGCAGCGGTTGTTTCAATGAGTATAACTCGTTACTTAATGAAACGAGATTCAATACTTGAAAACAATATGGTACAAACTATAGGATCTGCAGGAGAGTCTTTGGCTGCAGGAGCAATTTTTACAATCCCTGCAATGTTTTTGTGGGCTAGGGGTGTAGATGTCAGATTGCCAAGTATGGGATTTATCATTTTAGTTAATATATTTGGAGGACTTCTAGGAGTCTTATTTATGATTCCTCTAAGAAAAGCTTTGATAGTTAAAGAACACGGGTATCTGCCATATCCAGAAGGTTCTGCTTGTGCTGAAGTCCTTCTTGCTGGAGAAGAAGGCGGAGATAAAGCCAAGGCCACTTTTGCAGGTATGGGGCTCGGAGCCATATATAAAATATTGACTGATGGTTTTAAACTTTTTCCATCTCGACTAGAGTATGTATTTCCAAAGCCTTTTCCCGCAACTATCGGGGGAGACTTTTTACCTGCAATTTTGGGTGTTGGATTTATTATAGGCAGGCGAACAGCAGGATTCATGCTAGCAGGATCAATACTTGGGTGGGTTATATTTATTCCAATGATTGTTGCATTCGGTGGAGATTTAGTAGTTTTTCCAGCCAATGCTTCAATTGCTTCATTAGATAATATGGGAATATGGAATTACTATATCAGGTATATTGGTGCTGGAGCGGTTGCTTTTGGTGGATTACTGGCTTTGATTAAATCAATACCTTTAATTTATGGCACTATTGTGGAAACTATAAGAGGCTACAATGAAATGGTCTATCATTATTCAATGATTAGAACAGATAGAGATTTACCACTTTCTACGGTGATTTTAGGTATTCTATTTATTGGATTTTTATTAACCGTTACTCCAGTGATTAAGCTTGGATTGATAGGATCGATTATTGTTATAGTTTTCGGATATTTTTTTGCTACAGTATCTTCTAGGATTGTTGGCTTAATTGGAAGTTCATCTAATCCTATTTCTGGTATGACTATGGCAACTTTATTGGTGACTGGAATGATTTATAAAAGAGTTGGACCAGTAAATCCAAGTGTTATTATTTCTGTTTTTACTATAGGGTCTATTATATGTATTATTATTGCAATGGCAGGTGATACTTCTCAAGATTTAAAGACAGGCTTTCTAGTTGGAGCTACACCATATAAGCAGCAAGTTGGAGAGATGATAGGAGTTATATCTACTGGGATTGTTTTAGGCAGTATATTGTTATTATTAGATTCAGCTTGGGGATTTGGTACACCTGAATTACCAGCACCTCAAGCAACGTTGATAAAGCTAGTTGTGGAAGGAGTAATGGAGGGTCAATTACCGTGGATTCTAATTTTTATAGGCATAGGAGTCGGACTCATGGTAGAGGTATTACAGCTTCCGATTTTACCTATTGCCATTGGTTTATACCTACCAATTCATCTTTCAACAATCATTTTTGCAGGCGGAATTATTAGAGGATTGCTTGAAAAAGAGTGGTTTGATTTCGATGACTATGAAAGAAAGCTTAAAATAGATTCAGGGGTACTCTTTGCATCTGGTATGATTGCCGGAGAAGGCGTTATTGGAATTATATTTGCATTATTTGCAGTGTTAAATATATCTATTGCAGTAGGGATTAATCTGGGATGGATTGGTACAATAATTATATTTGCCACGCTTGTTTATGTGATGCTTCGTTGGTCAGTATTTAAAAATGTGGAAGAATAGAGTCGTCTTGTGCGACTCTATTTTTGTATAAACATTTCGAAAAAAATATTTATACAAAAATAGAAGGATATATGCATAAATATTCACAACCCTTGTTAGTCATGAGAATGTACTTAATTGATTATTAAACGAAATATTACAAAAAAATGGCTGTGGCGACTTTAGTTTACAATCTACCAATCGTTAGGCTGTGTATTTGTTTTAACACCTAACTGAGTTAGGTAGATAATTTCAATAGGTTAGCGCGTGTATAATTAAGTAATTTAGGGTTGATATTCTCATTTGATTTATTAGAAAAATACTATTATAATTTTTATCGTAGAGGTACTTCTAAACAACATGTGTGTACACATAATATATATTCTCGACAAAATTGATCACTTTGTCAACAGAGAATAAAAGTATAATTATTAATTTAGCACATATTTAGAAGGGGGAATAGAATATGTCTACAAGTGAAAGTGCAAAGGAATTTAAACCGTTTATTTCTTCGGATAAAATCCTTCCAGAATTTACAGTCACCTCAATTATTCTTGGTATTCTTTTAGCAGTTGTATTTGGAGGTGCAAATGCGTACTTAGGACTAAAGGTTGGTATGACTATTTCTGCGTCTATTCCAGCAGCAGTAATTTCTATGGGATTCATCAGAGGAATTTTAAAGAAGGAATCAATTTTAGAAAACAATATGGTTCAAACCATAGGCTCTGCAGGAGAGTCTTTGGCAGCAGGAGCAATATTTACACTGCCAGCTCTTTACATCTGGACTAGTCAATGGAATATGGGAGCACCAAACTTACTTTCAATCACAGCAATTGCTCTTTGTGGTGGTATACTTGGAGTATTATTCATGATACCATTGAGAAAAGCATTAATAGTGAAAGAGCATGGAGTTTTACCTTATCCAGAAGGTACAGCATGTGCTGAAGTTCTTCTTGCTGGTGAAGAAGGTGGTGTTAAAGCTAAAACAACATTTACTGGACTTGGTATTGGAGCCTTATATAAGTTTATAACAGATGGCTTAGGATTATTCCCTAGTGAAGTTGAAACAACAATCCCTGGTTATAAGGGCGCTGCTATTGGTGGAGATGTATTACCTGCACTTCTAGGGGTAGGGTTCATTATTGGTCCTAAGATATCTGCATACATGCTTGCAGGGGCAGTTATAGGATGGTTCGGATTGATTCCATTGATTGCTAATATCGGCTCTATGGGCAATGTTGTTATGTACCCTGCACCAGTACCAATTAGCGAACTTACCCACACAAAAATATGGGATTATTATATTAGATATATCGGTGCTGGAGCGGTTGCTTTTGGTGGTATTTTTAGTTTAATTAAGTCATTACCATTGATAGCGCAAACCTTCAAGGATGCAATGAAAGACTATTCTAGCAGTATTGGTGGGAACTCTTCTAATAGAGTTGATCAAGATATCCCAATGAAATTGGTATTGATAGGTACATTGGTTATTATATTAGTAATGATGATGCTACCAATTATTCCAGTAGGCTTTACTGGGGCATTATTAATAGCAATTTTCGGATTCTTCTTTGCAACAGTATCTTCAAGAATAGTTGGTTTGGTAGGTTCTTCTTCAAATCCTGTGTCTGGTATGACTATAGCTACTTTAATTATTACTGCTATTATTTTTAAGGCATCAGGTAATGACGGTCATGCAGGTATGATTGGAACATTGACTGTTGGCGCAATTATATGTATTATTGCAGCAATGGCAGGAGATACGTCACAAGACTTGAAAACTGGTTTTTTAGTTGGTGCTACACCGAAAAAGCAACAGATTGGTGAATTAATTGGAGCTGTAGCTGCTGCACTAGCTATTGGTGGAGTATTAACATTATTAAACAGTGCATGGGGTTTTGGCTCAGACAAATTACCAGCACCTCAAGCAACTTTGATGCGTCTTGTAATAGAGGGTGTTATGGGTGGTAATTTACCATGGGCGTTAATATTTACAGGAATTGGTATTGGTGTAGCTATAGAGCTTTTAGGGCTACCGGTATTACCAATTGCAATAGGATTATATTTACCAATTCATCTATCAACACCTATAATGGTTGGTGGTATAATAAGAGGCATTTTGGATAAAAGACTTAAAAAGGATGAAAACGATTCCTCTAAAATTAAAGACAAAATTGATTCAGGAATTCTCTATGCTTCAGGTCTAATTGCAGGTGAAGGGCTTATTGGAATTTTACTTGCTGTATTTGCAGTAGTAGGATTAAATGTAAATATGGGCATAGATCTTGGCCAAATAGGTGCACTAATATTCTTTGCTGTATTAACATTGTCCTTATATATGTACTCGATTGGCAAGAAAACAGAATAATAAATAATATAATTTAACTAAGTGGGGAGATTTCCTCCCCACTTTTAAAAAAAGAGGTGTGAAAATGGGAAGGAAAAATAAGAACTTTCTAGAAATGGTTCCTAGAAGAGTAGAAAAAGTTAAATGGATAGTATTAGACAATGGGAAAGTTCAAATTGTTATTGACAGAAATGGTTTTTTTGACAAGCTTGTACGTTTTTTTGCAAAGACTCCAGAGGTTATGCGAATTGATTTAGATGAATATGGCAGCTACGTTTGGAAAGCTATTGATGGTGAAAAAACAACTTATGAAATATGTGAGATATTAAAATCAGAATTTGGTAAAGATGTAGAGCCATTATATGAACGTTTCGGAACTTATATTAACATTCTTAAAAATAACAAATTTATTGAGATTTAGGAGGATTTATATGAAGGTAATCATTCAAATTCTCTTTATGGCAGTTACAGTAGCGTTTCTAATTAGTTGGGGATATATTAAAAAACAAAAAAAACAAGAAGAACTGTATAGTTTATTATTAAAAAAATGTGAAAAAAAGATCCTAAATGGATTTAAGGATAAAAGTAGTCTTTCTAAAACAGAAATAGAAAATATTATAAAGGACACTAAGGCATCACTATTTTGGTCAAAGAGCCGAGCACAGATCGAAGATGCAAGATTATTTAGTGATACTGTTATTGAGTTTCTATTAGATCAATCAGTTATTCAAAAAGATAATAGGAATAGATATCAATTATTAGAGAGGTGATAAGCTTATGGAAAGAGTATTATCAAATTTACAGCCTCAAAATGTTTTTAAACACTTTGAGGCATTGACACGAATTCCTAGAGAGTCAGGTAATGAACAGGCTGCAAGTGACTACGTAGTAGAATTTGCTAAAAGTCTGGGATTAGAAGTTATTCAAGAACCATCAGCAAATGTTATTATTACAAAGCCGCCGACACCAGGTTATGAAAACAAAAAAACAGTTATTATTCAAGGACACCTAGATATGGTATGTGTTAAAGAAGATGATATTGAATTCGATTTTGAAAAAGATCCAATTACACTTGTGCATGACGGCGATTGGATCAAAGCAAAGGGTACTACTCTTGGGGGAGATAATGGAATAGCAGTTGCAATGGCTATGGCAATATTAGAAGATAAGACTCTTGAACACCCAGAGATAAAAGCACTTTTTACAGTAGCAGAAGAAACTGGAATGGATGGAGTACTTGATTTAAATCCAAATAATATCTCTGGGGATATTTTGATAAATTTAGATGCAGAAGAAGAGGGAGTACTTCTAGCTTCTTGTGCTGGCGGAGTTAATAATATAGTTACTCTTGATTTGGATAAAAAGGCTCCCGAAAATGATACTGCTTATAGAGTAGTGTTAAAAGGCTTAATTGGAGGTCACTCTGGTATAGAAATCAATAAAAGAAGATCGAATGCTATTACAACATTAGGTAGAATATTAAATAAGTTAGATAATAAAATTGAATTTGAACTTGCTTCAATTTCTGGTGGTGATAAGATGAATGCTATTCCTAAGAAATCAGAAGCGACTATAGTTATAAGTCATGATAACGTTGAAAATATGAATAAGACAGTAAAAGATTTTGAAAAAATATTAAAATCTGAATTTGAAGTGTCTGATCCAGGTTTAAATATTGAATTAAAAGAGGTTAGTTGTCCAGAAACAGTGTATGAGAATAAAAATAAAACAGCGATTATAAATCTACTATGTTTAATTCCAAACGGTGTTCAAACTATGAGTGCTAGCATTGATGGATTAGTAGAAAGCTCAAATAATTTAGGAGTATTAGGAGAAGAAGATGGTAAGTTGGTATTTTTTAATGCTATTAGAAGCTCTGTCATATCACTAAAAGAAGATATTAATTATCGTATTCAAATGATTTGTGATTTAGTAGGAGCAGAGATGCGTCTTGAAGCAGATTACCCATCGTGGCCATTTAAAGTTGATTCAGAAATTAGAGAATTGATGAAAACGGTTTATGAAGAACTCTACCATAAGCCTTTAAAGGTAGATGCAATTCATGCTGGTCTTGAGTGCGGATTCTTAAAACAAAAAATAGGTGATATTGATATGGTATCATTAGGTCCAAATCTGTTTGATGTTCACACTCCAAAAGAACGTTTGAGCATATCCTCTACACAAAGAGTTTATAACTTTTTACTAGAAGTGCTAAAAAGATTATAGGAAGGTTTCTATGTCATAAAAATGCCAATCCAAAAGGATTGGCATTTACCATTTACGGCCTAAATCAATGGTTTTAAAACTAAGATTTTTTCTTTTTTTATTTTGTGTTTGATTGCATAAGCTTGTCCATAAATTTTCATATAAGGTTGTTCTTATAGAGTATAAATCTATTTTTTTATAAACACTTGAAATCACTATCAAGCCTTCAATTCTTGATAATATCTCGATTGCAGTGGTTTTATAATCCAATGAAGGCCTAAGCTCTCCTTGGGCTTGACCAGTTTTTAGGATTCTTTCAATTTCTCCAATCAAGTAATCATAATAGTCGTTTATAGTTTTAGACACACTCTCAAATCTATTTGATGACATTTGAAAAATTTGTTCAATATTAATTGGTTCATTATAATTATTTCCAATTAGTACTGAAAGATTAGAGTTAAAGTCTATAATTGCTTCGAAAAAATCTTCAAGCTGTTTTTTTGTAGATTTTGAAGGATCATTTACTTTTGATAAAACATTCTTAAGCTCATTGACAATTAATTCAATACCTTTTGATAATAAATCTTCTTTTGACTTGTAGTGATAATAAATAGAAGGCTTTTTTATACCAATATCATCAGCAATTTGACTTAAAGTTGTATAGTCATAGCCTTGGGTTAAAAAATATTTAAGAGATACTTTTAAAATTTGATCCTTTGTCGACATATAACCTACCTCCATTAGTTTATTATAGCATTTTATCAAAAAACTGTAAATAACTCAGATATAAGGAATTGTTATTTACAAAGTATTACAGTAATGGTATAATAAAAACATAGAAAAATATTCGGTTTGAGATGATGAGAACCACACAGGCTATCTTATGGAAATATAAGAAAACTTTGTTGTGGTTTTTTTTTATGGGGTTTATCATAGTATTTAGAAAACACTATGAATATATTTTTATAATAATTCATAAATAGCGTATAGGGAAGGGGGATTAGTGTAGTGGAAAAGAAGTATATATTAGCATTAGATCAAGGAACTACAAGCTCTAGGGCAATATTATTTGATCATAATAGTAAAATAGTCAGCATGGCTCAAAAGGAATTTAAACAAATATATCCAAAGGCTGGCTGGGTAGAACATGAGCCAATGGAAATATGGGGTACTCAAAGTGGAGTTGCAAGGGAAGTACTGGAGACTGCTGCAGTAAAACCAGAGGAGATAGCAGCTATAGGAATTACAAACCAGAGAGAAACAACTGTAGTATGGGATAAAAATACAGGGAAACCCATCTACAATGCTATTGTATGGCAGTGCAGGAGAACAGCTAATATTTGTGATGATTTAAGAGATAAAGGACTTGAAGACTATATAAAGGAAAGTACTGGACTAGTTCTTGATGCATATTTCTCTGCAACAAAGATAAAGTGGATACTTGATAATGTAGAGGGTGCTCGAAAAAAAGCAGAGAACAATGAGCTGTTATTTGGAAATATTGACACTTGGCTACTTTGGAACCTTACGAGGGGAAAAATTCATATAACTGATTATTCAAATGCTTCTAGAACAATGCTATATAATATCAAGGAATTAAAGTGGGATGAAAAAATATTAAAACAGCTCGATATACCTCATTCAATGCTTCCAGAAGTAAAACCATCTAGTGAAATTTATGGGGTGACTGATTCAAAAACATTTGGAGGAGCAGAGATACCTATATCAGGAATAGCTGGAGATCAGCAAGCAGCTTTATTTGGGCAAGCTTGCTATGAATCAGGAATGGCTAAGAACACATATGGTACTGGGTGTTTCATGCTAATGAATACTGGCACAGATATTATTAAATCGCAAAATGGATTGCTGACAACTATAGCATGGGGAATAAATAATAAAGTTGAATATGCTTTGGAAGGTAGCATATTTATGGGTGGAGCAGTTATTCAATGGTTAAGGGATGAAATGAGGTTAATTAATGAGGCGAGTGATAGCGAATATTTCGCTACCAAAGTAAAAGATAGTAATGGAGTATATCTTGTTCCTGCTTTTGTTGGACTAGGAGCACCTCATTGGGATATGTATGCAAGGGGTTGTTTAGTTGGACTTACTCGTGGTGTTAATAGAAATCATATTATAAGAGCTGCATTAGAAGCAATAGCATATCAAACTAGGGATGTTCTTGAAGCAATGCAACAAGACTCTGGAATTAACCTCCAAAGACTAAAGGTTGATGGAGGGGCAGTGTCAAATAACTTCTTAACCCAGTTCCAGGCTGATATACTCGGAGTACCTACTGATAGACCTGAAATAATTGAAACCACAGCCCTAGGAGCAGCCTATCTAGCAGGTCTTGCTGTAGGATTTTGGAAAGACAAAGATGAAATAGCAAAGGTATGGAAGCTTGATAAAACGTTTGGGCCAAGCATGGAAAATGAAAGAAGACAAAGGCTTTACATGGGATGGAAAAAGGCAATCGAAAGATCAAAAAAATGGGAAGAAGATTAAAAGATACATTGATTAAATTAACAAATTAATAACAGAGCTGAGATAAAAGAGTCGCTCAAATTAGTAGGCCATGAGATATTGGCACTAGTTTGGTGCGACTTTTTTTATTTAGGAACATCTTATTTGTAAATCTATACAATTAATACAAGGAGGGATTATTCATGTATGACGTTGCTATTATAGGAGCTGGAGTTATTGGTACATTTATAGCTAGGGAGCTGTCTAGGTATAAACTGAATACGATACTAATAGATAAGGACAATGACGTATCTAATGGAACAACTAAAGCTAACAGTGCAATAATACATGCTGGATACGATGCTAAACCAGGTACAAATATGGCAAAATTTAATTCATTAGGAAATCCAATGTTTGATAAAGTATGTAAAGAACTAGATGTGCCATTTAGAAGAATAGGTTCATTGGTAATTGCATTTGAAGAAGAAGATATGCAAAAGCTAGAAGAATTGTATGATAGAGGTCAACAAAACAATATATCCGATATGAAAATACTAGATAAAGAGAAAGTGGAAGAGATGGAGCCTAATATAAATAATAATATCATAGGAGCTTTATATGCTCCAACTTGTGGCATCATTGGGCCATGGGAACTTTCCATAGCGTTAGCTGAAAATGCATTAGAAAATGGAGTGGAGCTTTCTCTAAATAGTGAGGTTATAGATATTAATAAGCTTAATGAAGGTTATAAGGTAATTACAAAAGACAAAGAAATAGAGACAAAATATATCATAAATTGTGCAGGAGTATATGCGGATAAGATAAACAATATGGTGTCATCCCCTAGCTTCACCATAACTCCATACAGAGGACAGTATTATTTGCTAGATAAAAGTGCAGGAGATATAGTGAATAAAGTTTTGTTTCAATGCCCTACAAAATATGGTAAAGGAGTGCTAGTTGCACCAACAGTACATGGAAACATAATAGTAGGACCAGATAAACAAAAGATAAATTGTAAAGAAGAACTAGAGACTACAGCTGATAGGCTTGAATATGTTAAAAAGATAGCAGAGCAAACGTCTAAAAAAATACCATTTATCAAGACAATAACAACATTTGCAGGATTAAGGGCAGAGTCAAGTACAGGAGACTTTATCATAGAAGAATCAAATGAAGCAAAAGGATTTATTAATGTTGCAGGAATGAAATCTCCAGCATTATCTTCATCTCCAGCGATTGCAGAATATGTTGTAGAAATATTAAATGATATAACAAATGGATTGGAAGAAAAGGAGAATTTTAATCCCAATAGGAGAAAAGTGGTTAAGTTTATGGAGTTAAGTGACGATCAAAAAGCCGAATTAATAAAAACAGATCCTAGATATGGCAGAGTAATATGCAGATGTGAAAATATCACTGAAGGTGAAATCATTGATGCGATAAAAAGAAAGGCAGGAGCTACTACTGTAGATGGTATAAAAAGAAGGGTAAGAGCTGGTTCAGGTAGATGTCAAGGAGGATTTTGTGGGCCAAAGGTTATGGAAATTTTAGCCAGAGAGCTAGGAGTAGATATGACAGACATATTAAAGGATAATAAAGGTTCATATATATTGACAGGGCAGACAAAAGTTAAATAACACTGGAGGTGAATTTATGCTTGAATATGATCTTATTGTTATCGGAGGAGGACCTGCAGGATTAGCTGCAGCTATAGAGGCCAAAAGGAACGGAATAGATAGGATATTAGTTATAGAAAGAGATAAAGAACTGGGAGGCATATTGCAGCAATGTATACACAATGGATTTGGACTTCATATATTTAAAGAAGAATTAACGGGGCCAGAATATGCAGAAAGATTCATATCTGAATTAAAAGAAATGAGTATTGAATACAAGATTGATACTATGGTGATTAACATAAGTAAGGATAAAATAGTTAGCTCTATAAATTCAAGAGATGGTTTTATAAAAACAAAAGGAAAGGCTATAGTACTAGCTATGGGATGCAGAGAAAGATCTAGAGGGGCTTTAGTTATACCAGGAACTAGACCAGCAGGAATATTTACAGCAGGAGCAGCACAAAGATTTATAAATATGGAAGGATATATGATAGGAAAAAAGGTGGTAATACTAGGTTCTGGGGACATTGGGTTAATAATGGCTAGGAGGCTTGTACTAGAAGGAGCTGAGGTTAAGACTGTAGCAGAATTGATGCCATACTCAGGAGGACTCACTCGAAACATAGTACAATGTTTAGATGATTTTAATATACCTTTGCTATTAAGTCACACTGTCGTGAATATCAAAGGCAAGGACAGAATAGAAGGTGTTACTATTGCAAAAGTAGATAAAAATAGAAGGCCTATACCTGGGACGGAAACATTCTATGAGTGTGATACACTTTTATTATCTGTGGGTTTGATTCCTGAAAATGAATTATCTAGAGAAGTCGGAATAGAAATGGATCCAGCTACAGGAGGACCTATGGTTAATGAATCAATGGAAACAAATATAAAAGGTATTTTTGGATGTGGCAATATAGTTCATGTACATGATTTAGTAGACTACGTTACTGCAGAAAGTAGAAAAGCAGGTAAAAGTGCTGCTAAATTTATAAAAGATGAATTAAAAGAAGATGGCAGTATTATTTCAACAAAGACTGGTGAGGGAATAAGATATATTGTACCCCACAAAATAAGATTAGAAAACATAGAAGATTGCTTAGATATGCTTATGAGGGTGGATGATGTATATAATAATACAAAACTAATAGTAAAAGCAGATAAAAAAGTTATCAAAGAAATAAAGAAGAAACATTTAGCTCCAGGAGAGATGGTGAAAATACAGATTAATATTGAGGATATAAATAGAAAAGATATATCAGTTATATCAGTATCCGTTGACAAAGGAGGACATAAGCATGAAAAGATATGAGAAAATATGTATAGTTTGTCCCATGGGATGTAGGTTGACAATAGTTGAGGATTTGAACAGTGAAAAGGGATATATAGTTCAAGGTAATAGCTGTAAAAAAGGCGGGGAATACGGAATCAAGGAGATAATTAACCCTACTAGAGTGTTAACATCTACTGTAAAGATTAAGAAAGCTCATCTAGAAAGAATGCCGGTTGTGACTAAGGGAGGTATACCAAAAGATAAGATGTTTGAGTGCATGAAAGAAATTAACTCAGTAGAAATAGAAGCCCCTGTAAAAGTAGGAGATATCATAATAGAAAACATATTGAACACAGGCATAAACTTAGTTGCATCGAGAAGCATGAATAGAATATGATTTCTGTAGAAAAACAGTATCTCCTGGAGAATAATTGTCGAGAAATACAAAAATATCAAATTTTAAAATGGATAAAAGTGATTAAAAATCATGGACACATTACAGTTGTCGGAACTGGCCCATCCATGATTTTTGTTGTTTACATGGATATTGCTAGATGAAACGCTTAATAATATATGATATTATAAAGCTAAATATTATAATATGTAATGCATGTAACATATGGGAAAGGAGACTAAGTATGAAAGATATAGTTGTTATTACAGGTGCTGGTATATCTAAAGCTAGTGGGATACCAACTTTTGAAGAAATGGGTGACTTAAGAGACAAACTGACTAGAGATTATTTTAGTGAGAACACAAAGGAATTTTATAAAGCTTTATTGAACATGAAAAAGACTGTTGAAAAAGCTGAGCCAAACGCAGCACATATAGCACTAGCTGAATACGAGGTTCCTATAATAACTATGAATGTTGACAGGCTACATAAAAAAGCAGGCAGTAAAAATGTTTTAGAGGTCCATGGAAACCTAGATTACGTTATATGTAATAAGTGTAGAACTATTCATGATTTTCATGTAGTTGAAAAATCAATTTATTGTGAAAAATGCGGAGAAGTATACGAACCCAATGTAGTATTGTATGGAGATAAAATACGAAATTATTTTGAAGCCATCGACTTAATTTGCTCTTGTAAAAGAGTTTTAGTAGTTGGTACTTCTTTTTATACATCTACAGTAAATGATTTTGTCAATAGAGCTCATATGGATGGTCTGGAAATCCATATTATTAACAAGGATTCAGAAAAGGAAGTTCCAAGATATCTTAAAAGTATTTAGTAATGTCTTTTGCTTCAAAATAAAATTAAATTTAAAAAATAGGATAGATTACATGATAACTTACGCTGAAGAGGCAAACTGAAAAATAGGGGAGAAGATGATAACATGAGTAAACTAAGTGATATGCCTAATATAGGTAAGGAATTAGAAAGACAATTAAAAGCGGTTGGTATTGAAACCAGCGAACAGCTTATTCAAATAGGAAGTGAAGAAGCATTCAAAAAAATCAGACTTATTGATAGTACAGCGTGTATAAATAGATTATATGGATTAGAAGGTGCTATTCAAGGTATAAGATGGCATCATTTGTCAGATAATGATAAAGACAAATTGAAGACTTTTTTTAATTTATTATATAGGTAGACTAAGATAGACCATTTTCGTATTATTCTTACTTTGCAGATGGAGTTTAACATTAAAAGAATTATTATTGACTAATAAGAAAATAATTTGGTATAATTATTTATACCCCCATAGGGTATAAATAACATTAAAGGAGTAAAGCATATATGACTAGCTATATTATGTATATATCTACAGCTATGTTATTACTTATCTCATATTACAAAGATAAGAAAAAGACGAAGCAAGCCTTAAAAAAGGCTTGGAAATCTTTTGAGAATATCTTACCTCAATTTTTAGGTGTTATAATGCTAGTAGGAATATTGCTAGGAAGTTTTAATACTGAAATCATATCTAAAATAATAGGTAATCAGTCTGGATGGATAGGAGTTGTTTTTTCGGCAATTATTGGCGCAGTTACATTGATTCCTGGTTTTGTAGCATTTCCTACTGCAGCTATGTTATTGAAGAGTGGAGCAGGATATATGCAAATAGGTGCATTTGTTTCTACGTTAATGATGGTAGGAGTTGTAACTGTTCCTGTTGAGATAAAGTATTTTGGCAAACGACTTACTATTATGAGAAATGTATTAGCATTTTTATTTTCTTTTATTGTCGCATTTGTAATTGGAAAGGTGGCTGGTGGTATATGATACTGTTAAAGAAATATAGATTTTTCCTTATTACTATTGTGCTATTGGGAGTTCTATTGTTGGTTAATAGAGAGATTGGATTAAAAGCACTAAATGTAACTGTCTTTAGTTTTAAGGAAATGATATTGGTTATACCTCCAGTTTTTGTTCTTTTAGGATTATTAGACATATGGGTTCCTAAGGAAACTATGATGAAATATATGGGAGAAGGATCTGGACTTAAAGGTATTATTTTGTCTATTATCTTAGGTTCAGCAGCAGCAGGACCACTTTATGGTGCTTTTCCTATAGCGGCTGTATTCATGAAAAAAGGCGTTAAATTAAGTAATATTGTAATATTTATTGGTGCGTGGTCTACCACAAAGATACCGATGTTTTTATTTGAACTTTCTGCATTAGGATCTAGATTTGCTGTTACAAGATTACTTGTAGATATCCCTGGTATAATAATAATCGCATATATTTTATGTGCTATTATTGATAAAGAGGATATAAAGAGAATTTACGAAAATGCAGAATCATTGTAATAATATTTTTAGTAACATTAGATTTTCTGTATAAATAAAAAGATATTTTATCGAGATCACAATATAAGGAATTGGGTTAAAAGCATGGATTAAGACATCTTAGAGGATGCACTTATTCATGCTTTTTTTAAATAGATAAATATATTTAAAAATATTACATAAAGTTATTGACATATGCCCAAAACGATGTATAATATAATCATAAAGAACATATACCCAAAATAAAAGGAGGATTTAATATGCCAAGACTAAATGGTATGGGACCGATGGGAATAGGTCCAATGACAGGTAAAGGAATGGGATTATGCAGAAAAACAACACCTAGTAAATTATCAGGAATGGGACTAGGTACTGGCCGTGCCTTCAGAAGAGGAGCTGGGAGATGCTTTTATAACGGTGGTTATGGCAATCAAGAAGATGACAAAACTTTTTTGGAAAGACAAAAGACAATTTTAGAAGAAAATTTAGATAATATAAAAACTAGATTATCTGAACTAAATGAAGAAAAATAAACGGGTGAGCATTGTCTCACTCGTTTATTTTAGGATATAATAGTGATAAGTTTGATAAATGGGGTGATAATGTGCCAAGACCTAGAAAACGACGAAGAGTATGCAGTCTTCCAAATTTTCAAGCTTATGGACCTGTTAATAGAGTGTTAGATGAAGAAGAACTGGTTACTATGAAGGTAGAAGAATTTGAAACAATTAGGCTTATTGATTTTGAAGGATTGAATCAAGAACAATGTGCTGAAAAAATGGATGTTGCTAGATCTACTATTCAGCGGATATATGATGATGCAAGAAAAAAGATGGCAGACAGTTTAGTTAATGGTAAAACTCTTAAAATTGAAGGTGGAAACTATACCGTATGCAATGAAGAAATAAAAGATAGAAATTGTTCAGCTTGTTGTCATGGACGTCATAGGCATGGGATGAAATAAAAGAGAATGAGCTTAATATTGATAAGCATGGATAAAGATAGCTTAAATGCTATACTTGTCCATGCTTATTATTTTTTAATTTATAGATACTTTCTATGCAGAAAAGACAACCTATCATTTTTTTCTATTGGAGTTGGAATAGATTATCTGTTACGATAAACTTTGGTAATTAACCAAGAAAACTTATTAGGTGATGCATATGAAAGTAAAGATAAGAAACCTTACAAAAAAGTTTAAGGATATAACTGCAGTAGATGACTTATCAGCTGATATAGACGATGGTGAGTTGGTCACTTTCTTAGGGCCAAGCGGTTGTGGTAAAAGCACTACTTTATTTATGATTGCAGGACTTCATGCTCAAGATAGTGGTTCAATATTTTTTGATGAGAAACTTGTGAATGACATTGATACTGAAAAAAGAAATATTGGTATGGTTTTTCAGAACTATGCACTTTATCCTCATATGACAGTATTAAAAAACATAATGTTTCCATTGAATATGCTTAAAGTGTCAAAAAAAGAAGCTTTAAGTAGGGTTGAAGAAGTAACTGAGCTATTAAAGATAAAAGAACTATTAGATAGAAAGCCTAGCCAGCTATCTGGAGGACAACAACAAAGAGTAGCAATTGCAAGAGCGCTTGTAAAAAAACCAAATGTTCTTTTGATGGATGAGCCTTTATCAAATCTTGATGCAAAATTAAGAATAGAGACAAGAGAAGAAATAAGGAAACTTCAAAAGAAGCTTAACATTACTACTATATTCGTTACTCATGATCAAGACGAGGCAGCTAGTATATCGGATAAAATACTTTTGATGAATAAAGGGAAGCTACAGCAATATGATACTCCAAGAAACATATATAACTGTCCAAGTAATCTATTTACTGCAAAGTTCATAGGGAATGCACCTATAAATACTTTTAATCTAAATAATATAGATGGGCAATTTTATTTAGATAAAACAAAAACTAGGCTTCATATAGATATGTCAGGAAATCAGTATAACAATAATACAGACAAATGTATCATAGCTATTAGACCTGAAGACTTCATAATTTGTTCAGAAGAAGAAAGTGATATTAAAGGTATTGTTGAGCATGTAGAGATGATAGGAAAGGATAACTTAATAGTATTCAGAATTGAAGACTATAAATTCAGATGCTTCACTTCATCAGACTATAGAATATCACCTGAAGATAATATTTTTCTAAGAATTAGAAGGGAAAAGCTTCATATTTTTGATGTTAAAAGTAATGCTAATATTAAACTCTTATAGGAGACGGTATGAATATTTTTAAAGAAATTAAAAAGTTTGCTAAAGGAATAATGTATTTAGCACCAGCGTTATTAGTCTTAAGTATATTTCATATATATCCGATTGCTAAAGCTTTAGCAATGAGCTTTTATACTAGGTACAACTATTTTAAGCATATTGTGTTTGAATATGGCTTTGACAATTATATAAGTTTGTTTAATGATGATAATTTCATTTTGGCAATGAAAAACACTTTTATTTTTGTTATAGGGGTAGTACCGATATCTATTATGCTGTCAACGTTGATAGCTTTACTGTTAAATTCTAATATACACTTTAAAAGTTTTTTTAGAAGTATATACTTTCTACCTTTTGTTACTAGCACAGTGGCAATATCTTCGGTGTGGAGATGGATATTTCACTCTCAGTATGGGATATTAAACTATTTTCTTGGAATATTCGGTATCGAGCCTATAAAGTGGTTGATTGATCCAAAATGGGCTATGGTCAGTTTAATCATATTGAGTGTATGGAAAACACTAGGGTATAACATCCTTATTATTTTGACAGGATTGCAAAATATAGACACACAATATTATGGAGCAGCTAAAGTGGATGCAGCTAACACTTGGAATAGGTTTATATACATTACGCTCCCTTTATTATCTCCTACTATTTTTTTTGTTACGATTACTTCTCTGATTGGAGCATTTAAGGTTTTCAGTGAGGTTTATGCTCTATTCAATAAAATGCCTGGACCAGTAAACTCCTGCTTAACCATGGTTTATTACATATATGATAAGCTAGCAAATCAGTTTTCATATGGCATAGCTTCTACTGCTTCTGTTGTACTGTTTGCAATTATATTAGTTGTTACTTTGATACAGTTGTATATAGGAAAGAAGATGGTTCACTACAAATAAGGAGTAAAATATGAAAAAAATAAAAATAATTAATATTATTTCTTATATTATTCTTATATCTGGCGTAATCGTCACTTTACTGCCATTTATATGGATGATAAGTACGTCACTAAAACATCCAGGTGCAGTATATGAAATGCCTCCAAAGCTTATACCTAGCAGCTTTCAATGGGATAACTACAGTGAAATAGTTAGAAGAGTTCCAATTAAGACATATTTCTTTAATAGTGTTTTTGTAGCTTTTATGGTAACAGCAGGTACCTTGATTACATCAATATTAGCTGCTTTTGCGTTTTCTAGGCTGAAGTTTTGGGGGAGAGACATTATATTTTCTATTCTTTTAGGAACAATGATGGTACCTGGAGAGATGCTGATTGCTCCTAACTTTGTTACATTGTCAAAACTACATCTTATAAATACTATGCCAGCTTTATATGTGCCATGGCTAACAAGTGTTTTTTCAATATTTTTGCTTAGACAGTTTTTTCTTACAGTGCCTGAAGAGCTATACTATGCCGCAAAAGTGGATGGTTGTAGTGATTTTAAGTATCTAGTTAAGATTATGGTACCTTTTGCTAAACCTGCTCTTATAACAATTGCTCTACTTAAGATAATAAATAGTTGGAATGAGTTTTTGTGGCCACTACTGATGACTAGTACACCTGAAATGAGAACACTGCCAGTAGGGTTAACAAATTTTATGACAGAGGCAGGAGCAAAATACAATCTGCTAATGGCATATTCAAGTATAGTAATCATTCCAATCATTATCATTTACATAACTCTGCAAAAATATATTGTTCAAGGTGTTACAAGGGGAGGTATAAAAGGTTAACATAAAATATAATTCTTCAAATAGAGGAGGAAAAAATATGAAAAGAATTACTGCACTTCTTTTAGTTCTTATTATGATTGTTGCAATGGTAGGCTGTAGCCAAAAGGAACCAGCTAATACTGCACAAGACAACGGTCAAACATCAGAACAACAAGAACAACAAGAACAACAAAAACAGCCTGTAGAGATTGAGTTCTGGCATGCTATGTCAGATGGCAACGGTGAAACATTACAAAGCTTAGTAGATAAATTTAATGCGGAGCATCCTGAAATCAAAGTAAATGCAGTATTCCAAGGACATTATAAAGAGCTTTTTGAAAAGCTTAATGGTTCAGCACAAGCAGGTAATTTACCAGCGTTATCAATGATATATTGTAATAGACTTACAGCCTATGTTTTAAACGACATGGTAGAAGAGCTAGATCCATATATTTTTGATGAAAAAAATGGGATGAATAAAGCTGTATGGAATGACATCCCAACTGGATTAAGAGATAACGGCATGTGGAATGGTAAGCACTATTCACTTCCATTTAATAAAGGTTCATATTTAATGTATTATAACGTTGATACATTACAAGAAGCAGGAATAGCTGTTCCAACTACCTGGGATGAATTAAGAGAAGCAGCTGCAAAATTATCAAAGGATGGAAAGAAAGGTTTAGTGTTTAACAAAAGCGCAGGAATTGACTTTAGTTTTTGGGTAGAGCAAGCAGGTGGGCATATCTATGATGAAAGCACAGATACAGTAATGATAGACACACCTCAGACTAAAAAAGCCTATGAATTTATAACAGGTATGGTAAACGATGGTATAGCACAAGTAGCATTTGAAGATGGATATATAACAGGTCCTATGTCAAGAGGAGAGTCATTTATAGGGTTTGCATCGTCTTCAAATATTCCGCATATGAAAGATGCATGTGAACAATCAGGTGTAAATTGGGCTGTTGCGGAATTGCCAAAAGGAGAAAAACAAGCAGCATTATTTTCAGGTACAGATATAACAATGTTTAATACTGTATCTGAAGAGCAAAAAAAGGCGGCTTGGGAGTTCATAAAATTCTGGTATGAAGAAGAGACAGGCGTAGAATGGGGTATAGGTTCAGGCTATCTTCCATTGACAAATGCAGCACTTAACTCTGAAAAATTCCAAGCGTTTCTAAATGAAGATCCAAGTAAACGTATAGCTACTAACCAATTCCCTTATGCATATCAAGATCCTAAAGTATTAAATGGATATGCTATTCATAGTAATATGCAGGAAGCACTAGAAGAAATATTATCAGGTCAAAAATCAATCGATCAAGCTTTAGTAGATGCTCAAAAAGATGCTAGAAACGACCTTGATGAAGCGAAGAAAAACTTCGCTAACAATTAATAACATTAAGGATGATGTAAAATTGCATCATCCTTAATCTGTATATTGGAGGTTTAAAATATGGATAATAAGAAAAGAATTATTCTTGTCTCTCATTGCGTATTAAATAAATGCTCTAAGGTTGAAAGAACACTTCCTAAAGAAAGAGCAGATACATTTAGACTAGTTGAACATTTGATGAAAAAAAATATCGGGATAATGCAATTGCCTTGTCCTGAGATGCATATGTATGGCATAAAGAGATGGGGACATGTAAAAGCTCAATTTGATACTAAGTTTTTCAGGGAGAATTCGGTTGAAATGCTAACTCCAATTATTGGACAGCTAACTGACTATTTAAAAAACGGATATGAGGTTATAGGAGTAGTAGGGATAAACGGAAGCCCTAGCTGTGGAGTGTCCAAGGTTTGTGATGGAAAATCATGGGGTGGAGAGTTTGAAGATATGGATATAATTGGTAAAAAGGTAAAAAGTTTAGTTTATACTGAAGGCAGTGGTGTTTTTATGGAAGAGCTTATGAAATTATTTGAACAATACAATATAGATGTTCCATTTTACGCAATTGAAGGATTAGACGTAGATACAGTTATTAGTTCAATAAAATGATACTTAGTAATATAGGGTGATTGTTAAAGGAAGGGGATATATAAATATCCAAATACCTTCCTTATTTTCTTGTTAAATTGCATTGTTAATTGCAGTAATCATTATTTCTTCAACATCCTTGGAAACATCCTGTAAATCATCATATCCAAGCAATCCAATTAGAGTTTTTGGGCTCATCATGCCTATTTTTACAGAGCCACTATCTTCATAGACTACTATTTTGCAAGGTAAAAAGTATCCTACATCTATATGTTTAGTTAATACTTCTTTTGCTTTATGTGGATTACATACTTCTAAGATAGTAAAGTTCTTGTCAAACTCAACTCCCTTTTCATGTAACTTATCCTTAAAATTCAGCTTCCATAACACACCAAATTTTTGTTCTTCTAGGCTTTTAGCTATGCTTGATACAGCCTCTTCAAATGTTTTGCTAGTAGTTTTTTCATACTTAATATTTTCCATGTTCAGACCTCCATAAAATACTTTATTGTTATAATACCCTTTAAATTAATTATTAATTAACCTGATGTGCTAGTAGAATTACATCAAGATAAATTTACCAATTTATTTTTAGAAAAAAATATGCTTCTTATAAACTATTACTGGATAT
>NZ_JBNPXI010000034.1:0-39298 GCF_050433385.1 Brassicibacter mesophilus | reverse complement strand
AAGGTCTAGTGGATATGCAAATACTACATTAAGAGCTTATTATGATAAAAAAATAGCTGAAGGAAAGCCTTCTAAAGTAGCTATTATTGCTACTTGTAATAAACTATTAAGGATTATTTATGGCATTTTAAAAAGCAAAAGTTTTTTTGATTCAAGCCATTAGTTAATATAGATTATTACCTTGCAGTAGCATTTTTAAAACCTATTTTTTTATAGGCTTGTTTGCTATGCTTATTTTTACTATATTCTACTTTTTTTCAAAAAACCCTTGACAACCATTAGCTGGTTTAGATTATACCACAACATATCATCAAGTTTAGATTATTATATAACCCATTAATGTATGATCTAGATATTCCTAGCATGTTTGCTATCTCTCGTTGTGTTTTACAGCCTCTGTTTGCTAAGCCATATCTTCGCTCGATAATTGTCTTTTCTCTATCCTTTAATACTTTATTCATTTTTCGATATAACTTTTTTACTTGAATTTTGAGGTCAGCTTCGTCTATTATCTCATCAGGTCCAATTTTTAGTATATCTATCAGTGTGCTCTGACCATGACAGACTCTTTAGAATCTTATCTTTAGCAATTCTTTTATATTGACTTTCGTAACGTTAAATACGTCGTCATCTGCTTTGATAGCTCTTTATCTACTTACCTTAGATTCCATCATAGTCTGTGTCTGGATCTCTCCTTTTGTGCCTCAATGTATGTATATCATAGAAGTAGATAATCAAGCCCTACACGATTTACGGGACTGAATATGCTTCAGGGATTACGGTCTCCCTTATGGTCTATATAATTCTCTGATGAAGAAACTAAGCGACTCACATAAAAGTCAAGAAGCTGACTTTTATTTCGCTGCTTATGTGTACGCTTTACCTTTATCGCCACTGATAACGGCACAACACTCGATAGTGGTGTGGTTGGCTAGACCTTTTCATGTAAGAGCCTTCACCTTACCAGTAATGCCATGCTTCGCTTGGCGTACTAATGTTTCGAGTGTTCCCGACGTTCATCAGCTCTTACGCAGCTCGGTCCAAGACGCTGATGAATGTTGGGAACACACTGTTAGATGCAGTTTCTGTTTTGAAATATTAAATAACCGTTTTCTACCAAAAGCATGAATCTATCTAACATTTCCAACCAACACTAGTATTTTACTTTGATATTATCGACTATAGCCAGACAGCCCAGTCACCATAGTCAAATGTTCCGCTACCGTGACGCAGTTTTCCCTCATCTCGCAACTGCCGAAAAGCGTCACACATTCTTATCAGAATCTCAGGCTGAATATTCAAAGTGTGATGTGCTGGAAACACACGTTTCGCCGGCAACCCCGACACCCGCTCCAGAGAATTCAGGTACGCCTCAGGATCAGTGGAAGGATAGTAGGCAAATAGGGTATCTTTATAAACCAAATCACCTGTAAAAAGATAACCTCTCTCCTTTTCCCAAAAACACATATGTCCCGGCGAATGGCCTGGTGTATGCAGAACCTGAATACAGCGGTCACCAATATCTAATATATCATTATCCTTCAGAACCCTTGTTGGAGTTCCCTGAAAAAATTTATATTTATCTACATCATACCCCTCTGGCAGATCGCAGCGGTCAGCCACCATATCTTTGATTTGCTCCATTGTCAGAGGAAATTCTCCGCTAAGCCAATTCAATTCATCTTCATGAGCATAAAAGTCAGGAAAGTACTCATGCCCTCCAATATGATCCCAGTGAATGTGGGTTGCTACTGCGGTAATTGGATTGTCAGTCAACTTGATGACTTTATCATGAATATTACAGATTCCAAGCCCGGTATCAATTAGCAGACTGTATTTAGAGCCCTTCAGAAGATAACAATGCGTTTCCTCCCAGTGGCGATATTCGCTGATGATATAAGTTTCTTTGTCAACTTGATCTATTGTAAACCAATTGTCCATGAATCTTCCTCCTTAATTTTTCTTAATACAAATTCTTTTTAGTCTATTTTTAGCGCCGCTACACGGCATCCATCCAACATATTATGTTCACTATATTTCTACTGAAGATTTTACTACAGAAATATGGTTCGAAATTTATTCTTACCTTAATTCTACTCCGCTATAGAGGGAGATATTTAAGTTCCCATTATATCAAAGACAAAAACAGAAATTACATCTATCGTTTTGCATTCAAGACGTTCCTGAGCCTAGCCAGTCTTGGCTTGGCTCAGGAATGTGCTTTGGCTACTACAGAAGCTTGACCTAATTTAGCCAAAGCGAACTTGAATGTTTTGTTATATGTAGTTTTAGCTACTACTCTTTAAGCTGAGTCTCCTCTGGCTTACTTTAAATTTGTTTCGTAGAATAAGAATATTATGTACTATAGATTATGCTCATTTGATTGGACTCACATCACTACAGATTCATTGTCACGATGATTTCTTCTTCAATTCCATCAATCCAACCACGTGGAATATTTTCCCTATTTATCAGTGCCAACATTACTACTATATCCGCTATTTTTGATAGCTTATACCAATCTTCAGGTAATGTCCTTTGGCTCATAGCGTTATATCCCTCGGAAAAATCGCTTTTTGTTTTGTCATCTATATATTCAGAATAATTCTCTCTTGTTCTAAAAAGTTTTCCAATGTCATAGTAACACGGCACGGAAAAACAATATTCAAAATCAATAAACCATGGTGTATCATAAACGTCTATAAGGATATTGGAAGGGATAAAATCGCCATGACAGAATACATTTTTTTCTGATATTCGTTCTATTAAGTGGCGATTAGCGTCAATGAAATGTTCTAAATCTCGTTTTACTATTTCGTTCAAATGTTTTCCCGGAATTCCATCAAGAAAGAATTTATATTGATTTTTAAATGGTGTTATTTGTTTCTTAATACATAAATCATCATTTAATAATGCCGTACAAGCGTATTCCTTTCCATGTAATAACGCAAGCATACTTCCGATTTTATAGGCAACATTGTTTGAAAACCCTTTGTTTTTGGCCACATGCTCTCTCAATGTCAATCCGTCAATGTATTGAAAAATCGCATATGTATTATCAATTATGGTTTTACTGTTGTCAAAATGTAGTACCTCGGGTACTTTAATAATAGAGTGAGAGTGCTTATAAGCTACTATTTCAATATAGCTATGGTCATTGTTTTTAGGATAAACTTTAAGTAAATACTTTTTGTTGCTCGCTTCAACCATATAATTGCTTGTACTCATTCCGTCTGTAATTGGAGCTATATTTTGAATTAGAAGTCGGCTATTGTATTTAGAGAAAATAGCGTGAATATTTTCTGTGTCTACGGATTCAAAATCAAATAATCTATCGTTACTTTTTGACATGTAATCACCTCACTTAATATAAATAATCATCACTTAGCCGTCTTTACAAAAACGAACAAGCCATATATCCATTTTATAATTAATACCATTAAAATAACAATAATTATCCTTCATCAAAAAGAAAAGTAGGTATTACCTGCTCCAATATCTTTATAAATCTTCAATTTAAAAATCTTTAGGCTATCACTCTATTTTTCCAAAATTACATATAACGTTTTCGCACTCAAGACGTTCCTGAACCAGACCCCAAAGGGATTCCCCTTGGCGTGTTTTCGCCGGTGAAGAAATGTGCTTTGGCTTCTCCAAAAGCTTGACCCAATATAGCCAAAGCGAACTTGAGTGTTTTGTTATAGGATGGATAGTGCCCCACGAAGCCACACTGAAACAAATGCCTGCCTCTTAAATATTTGTATCTCAATATATAAGAATTATGCCATAATACTGATGTTCATAGAAAAAGGCACAAATATTTAATTTTTTATAATTTTTAAAAACAGTTAGCTAATTGAATTTACTATAACTGCTTAATACTCGGGTTATTAAAGTTTGCCCATGCATAATTACTGTCAATGAACCTAACCATTCTGTAAGCTACAGGCTTAAATCCACACTTAGGCCAAAATGTTGAAGAAACAAGGTTGGTTATTCTCCAATCTGTTGTTATGTTGCCATATCCCTTTTCTTTTATAATTTTGCATCCTTCATTCATTAATTTTTTACCAATGCCACTTCCCATTTGGGAATAATAAGTGCCCGCCGTACATAGCTCTATTCCATCATCAGGTGTCATCAAATTTGGGGTAATAATTTCATATTCTTGAAATCCTAATTCCTTCATATTTTTTTCTGCAATAAGAACGATAACATCATCTTCCTCTACCAACCCTTTGAAAGCTTCCTTTATTCTCGCTAAAACTTCGGGGAAGGCTGGTATAAACACAGGTGCAGAATTTTGAAATTTAGAGATTATGCTGGACATTTTGCCCATTACTTCACTGTCCATTTTATTAGCAAATCTGATATCTACATCAGCTACATTTTCAAAAGGTTTGTATTCTTCTATGTTCATTACACCATGTACTTGCTCAATAGAAAAGCTTAATTGCAGAAATGCCTCATAGTACACCTGGTTTACAATAGGTATTAAGGTATAGTGACTGAAGCAACCTTGTTCAAGCCACAGAACTGAAACCTTCGCATATAGATACCTTATGAGTTCAGATGATTGATCCGTTCTGATCGCAATCCCCTCATAGGGAACCCATGCATACCTGCCCCTCCTATTATCAATCTTTATCTCTCCCATTATATAACCTACTAGTTCATCATTAGCGAATGCACCTATCCCAATAACTTTGCTATTGACGAACAATTTCTCAAGCTTATCCGTAATATATTTCACATTAAGGCAACTGTTTTTCAGGAATGGAAGTACCTTGTTCTCAATATTTTGCCTGCCTATTAGTAAATCAGTCATTACAGGCATATCATTGATAGTAATTGATCTGAATTCACAGTTATTCATTTCTATACCTCCTCAAAAATTTCATTATATACATAGTTAATCATCCACTTGAGTTAAATGAATCACTTGTTTTGAAATATTTTACAATTATAAATTTAAAAACAACATGTCCATCTCTAACAAAAGTCTCCATGAACGAGCAACCACGCAACATTCTCATGTTCCCGACATTCCTCAACCTTAGATAGCTCTTATCTAAGGTTGAGGAATGTGTGGAGAGCTTTCACCAAAAAGATTACCTTGTCCGGAACGAATGGGAACACATTATTAGATGATGTTAAGCACGGAATCTACCGTAAACTACTCTACTTTAGTTATAAAATAATTTAAGGTTTCTTCGCTAAATATAAATCTATTGTATCATACACTTTAAAACAACCACCAAACCTATTAATTGCAAATTTTATTTCATTAAAAAATGATTCCTTTATATCACTTGAGAGTATACGATGATCTGAATATGTATTGAGTAGTGAAACATAGTCTTCTGCATTAAAACTCCTTGTTTGATGCATCAACTTAAACTGTAAGTCTATAAATCCATATTTTCTGATTGTATCCATTATCATATTGTATTTTTCTTGATTGTCCTTAACTAGATTAGCAGTAGGCATATACTTTTTGTAAATAGATTGTATTGCTTTATGGGCACTATTTTTCCTTCCTGAAGGTCTATTCCAAAATAAAGCTAAAGTACCACCACTTGTAAGCATATCAAAAACTTTTGGATACCCTATTTCTTGTGGTATCCAATGAAAAGCTGTTCCTGAATATATCAAATCAATACTGTTTGGAGTATATATGTAGTCTTCAAAAGAAATATTATGTATTGAAAAGTTATCATAGGTACTGAATTTATTCTTTGAGTATGTAGCTAATCTGTCCCCTAATTCTATTGCTGTAACTGAACAACCAGTCTCTAAGATAGGTGTAGTAGCTTGCCCAGTACCTATCCCTATCTCAACAGCTTTCTTAGTTGCATCAAGTCCCGAATAATCAATTATAGCATCAAATAATCCTTTACAATATGTAGGTCTAAACTTATCATAATTCTTTTCATCTTCGTTAAATGTCAATCGTTTATCCATTTAATCACCTCATTAGTATATATTTTTCTTATAATACAATAGTACTCAATGTCATCTATCGGTTGGCATTTGCGACGTCTCTGGATCGGGCCCCAAAACCCTTCCTCTTGGTGGAGCTTTGCTACCGATGAAGAGATGTGGTGCACCTGTACTACCCCAAATACGTGCCTCCGTGCACCCTATCCCTAAATGCTTTGTTATAGGAGTGATGACTCTTTTTCCCCCAATAATTCTTCACAAAATAAGAATAATGAAAATTACTTTTTATACAGATTATTCTCATACTCCTATATATATTTTTTCAGCGAATGCTCCAATTTCCTTTTCATTGACAACATATCTATCAAAAAGACATCTACCAAAAGTCTACAATCCATCTGATATTCCTGTTTGGCTACCTGTGCACCAAATTTGTGATAAAATCGATTTGATGGTGCATAATGAGGGTTATAGATAACCATGTTTTCCATACCCTTCGCTAAGTAAAAATCTAATATATAGATAATCATCATGAGAGAAATTCCCCTATTTCGCTGGTCAGGATATACCCAGAGGCCATTCAGTTCTATCCCTTTTTCGGGTATGTCAAAAGTTTCCGCAAAACTACCAAAAGCAACGCCAAGCATCTTATCATTCTCAAACGCACCAATCAACAAACGTATATCATTGTTTTCTTCGGCTGTATGCATCCAATCTACCCAAAAGTCCAATTCTTGCGAAACAGAAAGCGTGTTTTCAGCCTTACCAGCTAACTCTTCTGTCCAACACAAAATCTTTAATTCTATAGCTTGTTGCATATCCACTTCCGTTAATTCTCTAATTTTAATCATCTGCTAATCCTCCAATTATACAAATAATCTTTATTACACATTATTCTGCAACTCCGTATCTTATTGCTTTCTATTCATACAAACACCAATGAATAGCCCCGATATCATCATTTCCTATAACGGTTCATATTTCCGTTGTTTCAGCCACCTAACTAGCTCTTAGCTTGGTGGCTGAAAGCGGTAAAACATTTAATTTAAATCATTAATTATTACTTGATTCTTATCATGCAGTAGCATTTTTAAAACCTATTTTTTATAGGTTTATTTGTTATGCCTATTTTTACTATATTCTACTTTTTTTCAAAAAACCCTTGACAACCATTAGCTGGCTTAGGCGAAGTCTAAAAAGTTTCCTTATTCATCTCATAAAATAACTGTTCTATATCTTCTATTAATCTTGGTTGGCTATGCTCAAGCAATGAAATATATCTACTTCCGGTTGCATAAAATGTTACCCTATTCAAAGGTCTATAATCTATGATCTCTTTTACATCTAAACCTAGTTTTTCTCTCTTTTATATCAAAAATCTTATCTAATTTTTCTTGATATGTACTAATAACTTCTTTCATTTATCGACCCTGCCTTTTTTAGTTTTTGCCTAACGGTTCGTATTTGCAACACCTTCGAACTGAACCCCATAGGAATACCTCTTAATAGAGCTTCGCACCTAGTGAGAAGGTATGGTGCACAACGCCCTAGACTTGTCCCTTAGTACACCCTTGTGCAAACGTTTTGTTAGATGATGGCTCCAAACCACTAACCCTAAATCCACAAATTTCATTTTTCATAGTCTGCATTAAAGCCTTAACTAATCCATGTCATTTTTGCTTCTATTAGTTCTCATATGTTATTTTTAAGGATAAGTTCACATTTCACTCCGATGGCACCTATACCTGAACGAAATTTTGATCCTTCAATAATAGCCTTGTCTTTTGTAATCTCAGTTTTTTCAATCATCAATAATATTCCTTCTATAGAGTTTCCTTTGCCTACAGATAATATATCTCTTCATTTAATACGTCCCCTTACAAATAATATTTATTCTTGTTTAATTCTATTTAAATGCTCAATAAATAATAATTATAAAATCATTCTCTAATAGACTAGCACTAGAACGTTACGGATGTTATAATAGGTGCTTGCACCCAGCGAAAAGATGTGGTGCGCAATGACCTAAAAAAACAATCCTCTGCGCACCTTTACGCTAAACATATTGTTATATATAGTTTCCCCTATGCCCCTTATACACCACTATTTTATTGGGCAATAAATAGTTATTTCAGGGTTACTATTAGATTTAAGTTTATTATCTTTAATATGCCATTCTTCACGCCATTTAAGCTTTGGATTTACTTTCATATTATTAATGTTAATATAATTTATAAGTTTCTCCCATGTATTTGGCAAAGTAGTAAAATTACATCTAGCACATATGTATTTACCTCCTTCTAAAATCTGTAAAGATAGCCCTGTCTCAAGCTCATTTGGCTTAACCATACAAGATACCATTGCAATATAATATCTACGTATATTTTTTCTTCTAATATTATAATTATTAAAAACATAATACTTAGATTCTGTTATTGAAACATTGTTTTTTGACCAATTTAAAATATTTCTCCATGCCTCATACGGAGCATGTTCTTCATCGCCATACACCTGTGACAAAATAACCATCATAGGAGGTAAAGTTACAACTGGATCGGCTACAATTAACTAGACAATAAAAATAAGGTCATGTAAACTTTAAATAATATTAAATAAAGAGGAGACCTGTTTATATGACTAAAAGAGATAGAAGAACCTATACTGATGAATTTAAAGCTCAAATGGTAAAGCTTTATGAAAGTGGTAAACCCAAACAAGAGATAATGAAAGAGTACGATTTAACGCCAACTGCCTTTAATACCTGGATTAAAAGAAGTCAAACAACAGGTTCCTTTAAGGAAAAGGATAATCTTTCCCCAGAAGAAATTGAACTTAATAATCTAAGAAAAGAAAATCAAAAGCTGAAAATGGAGAATGATATTTTAAAGCAAGCGGCGCTGATATTAGGACGAAAGTAAATGTGATAAAAAATAATGCCCACAAATACAGTGTATCAGCAATGTGCAAAGTCTTACAAATCTCTAGAAGTACCTATTACTATGAATCTAAGGCTAAAGAATCAACTGATGAGATAACACCCAAGGTTATAGAAATCTTTAAAGCTAGTAGAAATAATTATGGCACTAGAAAAATCAAGATAGAGCTTAAGAAACAAGAAATTATAGTTTCAAGAAGGAAAATCGGTAAAATAATGAAAGCTAATGGGTTAGTATCAAACTATACCGTTGCTCAGTATAAGCCCCATGTAAGTAAATGCAATGAATCTAATGTAGCAAATAAGCTAAATAGGAAATTTAGCACTGAAGCACCATATGCAGTTGTAGTAAGCGATTTAACATATGTTAGGGTTAAAAATACCTGGAATTACGTATGTCTTTTAATTGACCTCTTTAATAGAGAGATTATAGGTTATAGTGCTGGCACTAACAAAGATGCTAATCTAGTGTATCAAGCCTTTGCTAGTGTCAAAACTCGATTAGATTCTATTACTTTGTTCCATACTGATCGAGGTAATGAATTCAAAAATAAACTCATTGAAGAAGTTCTAGACACTTTTAAAATCAAACGTTCTCTAAGTATGAAGGGTTGTCCATATGATAATGCTGTAGCTGAAGCTACATTTAAAATAATTAAGACTGAGTTTACTAAGAATTATTGCTTTGAGAATTTAGAAGAACTTGAGTTGAAGTTAGCAGATTATGTTAATTGGTTTAATAATTTTAGAATTCATTCAACTCTAGGATATCTAAGTCCTAGACAATTTAAAAATCATAACCTTATAAAAACTGTCTAATTTAGTGTTGACAATCCAATGTGATGTTGCACACGGAAGTTTTCAATAGCCTTATCTTGATACCCTCATTTTCACTAATTGACTAAACCTTATTTGTGTTGGAAGATCACTGAGCAGTTCTTTAGGAGGAAATTCTTTATCAAATTCTTTAGCTGCTTTTTCATCTATATCATAAATTTTATCTTCTAAAAAACGACCACTTATGTTAGACAAGGCTTCAGGATATAATTCCAATGCCTGTAGCGCAGCTGCATACATATTATCAGATGTACCAATTTTATAGTCTTTTGCAGCGGTAAAGCCAAATCTACAATAATAGTCTGGGTCACCGTAAATAAGTATTGCTTTGTAACCAAGCTCTTTTGCCTTTGCCTTCGTATGTTCTATTAATATGCCACCAATTCCTTTCCTTTGAGATATAGGGAGAACTGAAATGGGACCAAAAGTTATCACATTGTGATAGAAACCATTATCATCAACAATTTTAGCTTTGGTGTAAACAATATTACCGACGACTTCCCCATTTACTTCTGCAACAGTATCAAGTTCATGAATAAATGAATCAGCTTTTCTCATGATATGTAATAGATAGTGTTCATTACATCCAGGAACATGGAGATTCCAAAAAGCTTCCCTAGTCAATTCTTCAACCGTTCTATAATCTGATACAGTTTCATTTCGTAGCACTACATCTTTTGTATTCATAAATATCTCCTCCAAAACCTATAAAAAATCTATTTTCAAAAACTAATGTGCAATGTCACATAACGTTCTCGCACTCGAAACGTTCCTGAATCGGACCCACAGAGCCCTTCTTCTTGGCGGTGCTCGCACCCGATGAAAGAATGTGCGTAGCGAACGGAAACATTTTGCTAGATGATGTTGACTCATTCATCTTTGAAGCTTTTACCTTCACATTTTTTTAACTTATGTTTAATCGTACTTTTAATATTTCTCCTACAACGTTACAAAAAGCTTCGGGATTATCAAGGAAAGGTAAATGCCCTGCTTTTTCTATTAAAAATATCTCTTTATCAGGAGCTATTATAGAGTTGAAATATTCCTCAATCATTATATGTGGAGGTATACAATCACTATCACCGGAAATGAAATATACTGGAACTTGATAGTTCTTTGAATACTCATTCAAATCAAAGTTATAAAAAACGTATTCATCTAGCATTACTGCATATTGAAAACGATTCTTTAAATTACTATTCTTTAAAAAGAATTTTAAATCTCTTAGTGACATCTCAGAAGAAGTCAAATATAACCACATTATTTTTACAAGTGACATTTCCTCATTACAAGTGAGATATTGGGCTATGAGCTTACGCATTTCAATAAAATTCGTCATGAATTCTAGATTAATATTTTTTTGTTGGGATACTTTATTCCAAGTATCATGCAATTCTTTTATATATTCTATTTTACCATCTGATTGTGCCATATCAATTGCTGTTTTAACAGCTAACTCTTCTCCCTTCATAGCATTGATATTTTGTCCAATACCTATATAGGCAGATACTTTTTCAGGATATTTCAAACAATATTGTGTACCCAGAACAGTTCCCCAAGAATGCCCCATAAGTATAATCTTGTTTTGCCCAAATCTATTGGTTAAATAGGATACTATTTCATCAATATCATTTATCAGAATATCAGGAGAAATATCTGTTTCAAAGTTCATATTAGGATTTTCAAAAAAAGTTCTTCCACTACCACGTTGGTCCCAATTAACAAATGTGTAGTCTTGCTCAAGTGCTTTCTGATAATAAGGTGCTATATAAGCATTAGGATTACATGGTCCACCATGTAAGAACAAAATTATTGGATTATTCTCATTCTCTCCACGAATCTGTATATATTGCTTAATCTCACCTATTTCAACATATAAATTTTGTTGTACTCCATTTTTAGAGATAATTTTAATTTTATTTGAATTAATTAGTCTTGCTATAAAAATAATACAAATGATTAATGCTATGAGTATAGCAATAGAAATAATTAGCCCTCTAATTAAATATAATACATTTTCCACAACCTACACCTTCCTATATTATTTTTCCTAAAAGGAGTACCTCGTAATGAATGAGTCAATTTCATCTAACGTTTCGGATTAGCGATGTCTCTGAACCGGACCTCAAAGGAATTCTCCTTGGTGGAGCTTCGCTCCCGGTGAAGAGATGTTGTTAATCTATTGTTAGCTCATGTTGTGAGCGGAAATAAGCATTCACTCTAGTTGTTATCACTTTGCCTCTTTACATAGTGAAGTTCTGCAAATTGATTAAACCGCCGAATACTTTTTAATTCTAACTCTATTTCAATGTTCTGTTTATTGAACAAAGGAATTCCTGTTCCAATAATGGTAGGTGCAATATTTATTATAAACTCATCCACAAGATTCTCTTTAAGAAAATAGGATAGTAAGTCTCCTCCACCAACAATCCAAATGTTTCTACCTTCAACACCCTTTAATGTGTTTATAAATCTAACTATGTCGCCATCAACAAACTCTACACTATTATTAGGTTCATATCTTGACTTAGTGAATACATAACACTTCTTATTCTTATAGGGGAAATTCTCTTTCTCTACGTTCATGATCCAATCATAGGTTCTTCTACCAAGAACTATTGTATCTATAGTGTCATAGAACTCCGAATACCCATTATCGCCTTCTCCTTCCACCTTAAATAACCAATCTAATGAATCATCTTCAGTAGCTATATACTCATCCAAACTTGTGGCTATATAAACTATCACTTTTCTTCTCATTGTAAATACCTCCTCGATGTTTTAATAAACAGCTCACAATGTCAGCTAACTATTGCATTCCCGAACCATTGCTCGAGAATTTCTGCTTATAGATTCTTTCCACTAATTACACATTATACCACAATCGAGTAATTTTTTGATTACAATAAACACTACTAACAATATGAGGCTGCTGAAAAATAAGCTAATTTAGTCAGTTATTTAGGTAAAATTTAAAAGCACATCAATATTTTCAAATTAATCGTGAAAATACTGATGTGCTTTTTGCTATTGCAACTCTTATTTATTTCTTAGGATTGTCAATATCCTCTTGATATTCACTGTAAATATTGATATACCCCCTTGTATCTGCATGCCAAAGGGGCCTGATGAGTTCACAACACCATAACCATACCTGCTTTTAAGTTCACTATTTTTCGCCTCAATCATGTACCTCTCCCGATAATGTTCTTTGAAGTAAGCAGTTTCCTGAAATTCTTTATGATTTTCATGCAAGTCCGACTTGATTGATACAGAATATATTTTTGTTTTAGCTCCTTCTTTGTAACAACCTTCTCGCTGTAAACGTGTTTTGCATTTCTCTACATCAAAATAGTAGGTCATTACTTGATTTCTATTGGTCTCTCTTTTCTTACCAGTTTTTGCAACTCTTATTGCTAAATGTCCTTTCGGACATGCAAACATCCCTGCATCTTTATTGAATGAAAAATATTCCTCTTCCTTTCTTAAACCATTCGATATTATTGGATGTAGTTTGGAAATCACTTTTATCTCAAATTGGATTCATCAGCTTCTGTTTATGCTCACAATCATCCTTGCAGGTTTGAATCTACCGTTTCATACGTTTCCTAGTAGCAGCAATCTGCGTAATAATCCCAATTATAATAGACAAAAGAATTATGCCAATCCAAATTTCAAATCCTGGATTATGATGAAGTCTGTATACTTCTTCTGCCTTCATGCCTTCAACAATCTTCGCTTCATTGAGTCCTTTTATTAATTTTCCAAGATAGTTTCCAACAAAAATGCCAACGACAATTCCAGCAGTCATAAATGCTGAAATTAATTGTTTATTTAAGAAAATCAGCAATAGAACAATTACCACTAAAATAAAATAGAATTTCCAATTATGAGCTGCCCACTCAAATAGATATTCTGTATTCAAAACTGTAAATACTAATAGTGCGACCACTGCTAAAATAATGATCTCAATAATCACATATATGTTTCTTTTTTGTTTCATAGTTCCTCCTCATTATTCCTTGAAATTCTTACTTAGTAATTTTTATGCTATCATTATTAAGATATGTTATGAAGTAATAAATTGATTATCTTTTTCAAAAATCTAACATGTTAGTTTGGCATAACTTAATTATACCATTGTAGCGGATTTGTTGGATTCTACTTTTTCCTTTTCAATGCATAAAGGGCAGCTCTTTCTCCATAGCTTATTCAACTATTATGCAAAAGCCCTTAATCAATGATGTTTAATTATGTATGTTGCATAATATTTTTACTTTACCCAATATCAACATAATGGTTGACGCTAAAATCGATATAGCAATACAATTTGCTATCTGTCTTTGTCCTGCTCCAATAAACAGTATAGTCAAGATTGAGAGTAAAAGTGAGATGATGCGAGAACGTTTTTTATAAACCTTTTGTTCTAGTTCGTCCAGCGGCTTATTCTGATCCTCTACAGGAGCCAGAAAAAACACAATGAATGCAGATAGTATCAGGAATGCAATACAGGTTAAATTATTCCATGGCAGCCACTTTAGCGTACATAGAACGGCTACAATCAGCATAATCGACAGAAAGTAACAGTTTCGTTGTGTGCGCGCATGGTACCCACCAGCTGCTGTCCGCAATAAGCCGTAAGCTACTGTAAAAACAAGGCTTTGCCACATCATATTAAAAAGCAATCCTATAATAACAACCGTAGCAAAATTGAAAACCAAAATAGCTCCTTGCCAAAAACCATAAACATATATTTCTCGATCCTCATCTTTCACAATTTTCCACTTTATAAGCTTATCCGTAAGTACATGCGCAAAATGCTTCATTAGTCCCTCCTAAAAAACACTATTACAATACATTAATAATTTGACTTTGAAAGCTTTTTCGTTATGGCTTATCTGCATAGCTCCATCATATTTTTGCAACACAGCCTGAATACTTTTAAGTCCCATTCCATGGTTTGCCGTATCTTCCTTTCGTGAATAGAAGTGATTGTCTGTCTTTTTAACCACCCCATCGTAGGAATTGACAATTTTGATAACCAGCCGCCCCTTAGAGTATTTCGCTTTTAAATCAATCCAGCGATTCTCTGCTTTTACTACTGCTTCCAAGGCATTATCAATCAGATTGCCGAGAACTACTGCAATATCAAAAGTTTCAATAGATAGTTGGCTGGGAACAAAAATATCGGTAGTAATTGCTATCCCCTCTGCTTCCACCTGTTGCAATTTAAAATTGATAATACTGTCGATAGTGCTATTCCCTGAATTTGAATATTCCTTGTTTATACAGCAAATATCAGTCAGTTCCGCAAGCTGTGCTGCCAGTTCCTCGCTTCTTCCGGCACTCGCTAGCCCATACAGGGGAGAAAGTTTATTTTTCAAATCATGGCGAAGTACACGCATATTTTCAAGAGTAGATTTCATCATCTGTACTTGATATTTATAATAGCGGTTTTGTTCCTCCATAATGCGCTCATTCATTTGTGAAACCAACAACTCAGAAATTTTATCGTACAGATAAAATGTAAATATGTTTATAGACAAGGCACTTATAATGCAGATTACCATTAAGCTTTTCGAAATAGAACCGCCAGCAAAAATTGCAAACAACATTATAATTGTCCCTATTGGAACGGTTATTAAATTCAACCAATATACATTTGGCATAGAATATTCTTTTCTAATATTCTTAAATCTGTTTACCACAAGTACGAAAGCATAAGATACAATTCTAATAGTTATAATTCCAAATGTAAATTTGTATTCAAAGGGTGCCATTGGATTTAGTGTTATAAAGCTGGTTAGATAAGCAATAATAGTTTCAACACACATTAGGGAAAAACATATAATTACAGATGAAAGTACAGCTTTTCTTATCCCTCCGACATATAGAAGTGAAATAAGAAATATGATTATCATGTTGGTAAAAAACACAAGTAAAGGTATTTTAAAAATAATATGGGTTAGTGTAATGACAGCAAAATATCCAAGATATGCTATTCTCTCTATATGCGCATTAATCTTGCATTCAGCGTAAAAAATATGTATATATTTATAAATGACATAGGCCATAAACAAGTTTCCAAGGGTATAAATAATGCCATATTTTTCTAATGCCATAGAAACTGTCTCCTTACTCCTCGTTCATCTGAAAATTGCGAAGTTCTTGCCGTTTTGTTCTGCTAATTGGCAATATTTTGCCATTTGACATAACTACTTCGGAATATCGCAATATAGTGGCATGCTTGTAGTTAATTAAATAAGAACGATGTATTTGAAGAAACTGATACTTAGAAACTCTCAACGCAACATTCTCTAAACTGCCATAAAAAGAATCCTCATCATCAATGGTTACAATTTTGACTTCACGATTTAGACTTTCAAAATATATAATTTTTCCAATTGGAATTTTGTATATATCGTAACATTTTTGGTATTTAAAGAAACCGCCGGTTCGTTGAGTACGTTTTAATGCCAACTTCAAGTCATCAATGACAATGGATGGAATAATCGGCTTTGGTATAAAATGCAAGGGTTGAACATCAAATAGCTGCCTATCATAACCGTCATTGCCAGAAATATATACAATTTCAATGTTGAAATTTCTAAATACTTTTCGTATTTTTCTGCCAACCTCAACACCATTTATCCGTTCCAACTCAATGTCAAGAAAAATCAAATCAAACGAATTACCCTGATTTAAGAAATCCAATAAGCTCTCGCCACTGAAAAACACACTCGGCTCAATTTTCAAGTAAGCCCTACTAGAATATTCTAAAAGAATGTTTTCTATTTGAGAGCATACCGCTTTATCGTCATCACATATTGCAATATTTATCATTTGCATATCCCCCTTTAGTGATCCGAAATATTTTTCCATTATTTTCCCTTTATAGTATAACCATTATATCGTATATGCGGTCTTTTTTCCACATGATGTAGTGAATAGTAGTCAATGATGTAGAGAATGGTAAGTACGACACTATTACCGTTCACTACAAGCAGAGCTACCGTTCACTCCATTGTCCAGTTTTATTAAAATATTTTTGGTAAAATATAAATCATTAAGAGGGAAAGGGGGGATTGCTGATGAATCGAATGATTTTTAAGTTTGGCTCTACATTGGCGAGTTTAGCATTACTAGTTACAGCTCTAAATGTTAACACAACTTGTATGATGTTCGTGCATCAACCTAAGTTACCAGACAGTGCTAAAAAGTTACGACAGTTTTAACATTATAAGAACAAAAAAATCGAAAGTGAGGGAAAGTATATGTTTAAAAAAACTATTTCGACAATACTGTGTATAGCAATGATATTTAGTATCAACACTGGAGCTTTTGCTACTGAATCAGTATCTAATGAAATGGATACTTTAGATGTAATAATTGCAGCTGGTTCATATTTAAATTCAGAAAGTGCAACAGAAGAATGCATATCAGAAAACACTTATCTAAATCAAACAGTTCCTTTGTTCAATAGCTCAGGAGAAACGGTTGCATATTATGCTTCTTTTTCTCCAACTGGTTATGCTGTTGTTAACAATAATATTGATAACCCTACTGTTATTGAGTTTGGTGAAGGTAACAATAAAATTATTGAAGAGATATTAAATACAGTATCCAATCCTCACATTATCTATAACAACCCTGTCGATATTTATAATGCAAGCACTGAATCTACATTACAGAAATCATCAAATTCAAACGATTTGTTTGATTATTATCCGGATCTGAAAGAAAAAAATCCTACATTAGCAAATCAACATAATGAATATAAACAATCCCTTTTAGAACATCAAAACATGATGCGCGGAGACGGTGACTACGGTTTCATAGATTTAGATGATATGCCATCAGGATCTTATACTTCTGATACAATTTTATCTGCTACGACTACAGATTGGGCGATTATGGATGAATTTGATGATATAGCAAACAATCATTGTGGAGCAACAGCAGTAACTAATTTAGCATTGTATTTTGCTAAAAGGGGTGAAACTAATTTAAAAATAAATAACAGCAGACTGGATACATTTAAAGCGGTCCATAAGATTGTTGGAAACGGACCAGTTATGATGATTGCGGGAAATGCAAAAGAATATTTCAAAGATAGGGGATGTACATTAAGCTATAGTAGTGTTAGTAATTTTTCAGGAATAAAAAGTGCTATTAAAAACGATCGTCCTTGTGGAATATTATTGGCTGACGGTCTTTTCTCTTGGCACTGGATTCTTAGTGTAGGTTGGAGAGAATATTCTAGTAGCGGTGGTAGTTATATGCGCATAATGGACGGCTGGTATGATACAGTAAATAGATTTTATAAACTTAATACTGGCTCAACATGGGTATCTGCTACAGAATACTGGGTAAATTAGTTATTGATATTCCAAAGTCTATTAAAAAGCAAATAATTGTTTTATCATTTTATCTTTTACTTTTTTAGTTCTTTATATATTTTCGATTTTTTTCTATCCAAGTTATATTTTTTTAAATAGATACGCTCTATCTACCACCCTAAAGTTAAAAAAGGTGTGTCACAAAATCATTATCATTAAGTTAAATCAATGAATAGGAGACAGCTATTTTTATAAGTAAAACATTAGGCAACTGGTGAGATTTACAACCCGTCAGTTGCCTTTTTTGCATTTCAAACATATTTTCATAAAAGCGTTCTGTTTGTTCAACTTTTTTCATATTTATTGAAATGGAGGTGTGTTATGTTTTAAAAAATAAAGTTAAATGAAAAAGTAATTTAACGGTTCTTTATATTAAAAAGGACATTAAGTTCTGCACGAATTCCTAGTATAATAAAGGTTAGGTTGCCTACCTGTACTAGGAAGGAGTTTACATATGAAAGAACAAATGACTAGTGGCAACCGTAAGAATCTAAATCTAGAAGACCGTAATTACATCGAACAATGCTTAAAAGAAGGATTGCGATTTAATGAAATTGCAAATTTATTAGGTAGAAATCCAATATGGTCTATATAATTCTCTGATAAAAAACTAAGCTATTCACATAAAAGTCAAAAAGCTGACTTTTAGTTCACTGCTTATATGTACACTTCACCATGACTATCGCCAGACATAACGCAACACTCTATAAAGTTGGTTGGCTAACCCTTGTCTTATATAGATTTTCACCATATCAGAAGTTCCAAGCTTCGCTTGGCATACTAACGTTCTCGTTATTGCCAACGTTCATTCAGCTCTGTAACTATCTTACTTATTCATTCATGAGGCTGAATGAATGTTGGTAACAACTTGTTATATAAAGCCCCAATACGGTAGCTTACAATAAATATCAATAAATCATGGTTCTTTTCTCAAATACCTTATAGCTGCTCTTCTAATGAGCCAGTTCACTACTACATCTGTATGTTTATCACTAACTTCTTACTTTAGGAGACCTCAATGCTTCGAACCATGTTTATGCTACCTCTATACAAATATTTAAATCCTTATTACTTATTGTAATTCTTTCATCATTAAGTATTCAGTAACGCCACCTTTATATAAGTTTGGTATTACACCAACTTCCTTATAGCCAACTTTCTGATATAGCAACTTAGCTTTTGGATTAAAATCAGCAACTACTAGAAAAACCTTTGTACTTTTAGCTAAAATCATCTCAAAATAACTTAGCAAGTCCTTACCTATACCAAGATTTCTAAACTCTTCTTTAACTGCGATTATATGTAAATATGGGAAACTATGAAATGCACCATTTTGAATATACCATAAAAACCCCAAGCATAAACCCTCATTGATTAATGCAACAAATATTTCTTGTTTTGTAATACCTTCATTTATAGCCTGAATTGTCTTGTTTTCTTGTGGAAAGTAAATCCTTCCTAAATCAGAATTTTGTAAGGCAGTTTTACAATCAATAAGATGTTCTTGTTCTGCCTTAATGATATTTAAATTCATTTAGTTACCTCCATTTATCTCCCAACTTAGTATTGGGGTTTCATATAACGGTTCGTGTTCACGACGTTTCCCAGCGTTACAGGTAGTTTCCTAACCTTAGATAGCTCTTATTTTAGGTTAGAAGGCTGGCGGACTCGATTAGCTGTGGAATGTGGTGCTGACTCTCCTACTCTGGATGTTCACTCTAGGAACCCTTTGCAGAAACATATTGTTATAGGATATACTTGATTTTATCAAGCTTTTTTATACTCACAGCATTTTTTAATCTTTTCCTGTTGAACTAAATCTAGCTTAATATTAAACCTTTCATTTAAGCACTTAATATATTGGTTTGATGAAATAATTTTTTCTGTTCTCTTAATACCATTTTGAGTTAGTAGAAACTTATCATGCTTCAATGAAATTCTTCCATCTTCTTTTTCAAGCGAACAAAATAAATTTTTCTTGAAAATTGACTCTTTACTATGAATAAAATAATCTATTCTATTTTGAAAATCATCTATTTCTTTCTCCTCATTTTTGAATGTATATTCAATTTTATAGTCATTAATTTCCTGTGAAAACTTCTTCAACTCAAAATGAATATCATCAATCTTTACTACTTTAAATAACCCTTTATTATCCTTTTGAACAATACCTTCTTTAAATTCTAAAGGTTCTAAAAAATTATCACCATATCCTACATCAACAAGATATTTTTTATCATATAGTTCTACTATTAACAGCATGTGATCAAAAAAGGATCCATTTTGATCCATGACTTTTGCACCTAAAACTTTAACATTAAATCCAATATTCTTTAATAAATAATATAGCAACAAATTTAACTCATAACAAACCCCACCACGATTTTGGTTTACTATTTTGGAATATAAAGAATCTAAATCTACTTTTAGATGATTATATAAATGTATATCAAGATTTTCAAAAGGTACTGTCAATAAATGTTGTTTTTGAATTAATCTTAATGAACTTAAATTCACGTCTATTTTTGAATTTACTTCTATTCGTTCAAGGTATTTATTTATTTCCATTCTCTTGTCACCCCTATATTTTTGAATACAACTACTATTTGTCAAGAATGTCCTATAACGTTTTGAGGCTTAGCAATGTCGGACTTTCCCTATATTATTTCTTGCCGATGTTGATAAGCCTCTGTTAGCTGAAGTTTAAAACAACGCTCGTACTATAGTAAATCTATCAATTCTTTCAACTTAAATATTTCATTGTCAGGTATAATATCAGTATCATTTAAAGTAAAATTTTTATTGAACCATATTCCAGTTAAGCCTAGTTTTTGTGCTGGTTCAATATCACTTCGAAGATTATCTCCTACCATTATGGCATCTTCCAGACTAACTTTCATTCTATCCAAAGCAACTTCAAATAATTGTCTCATAGGTTTACATATTTTTAGATAATAACTAAATGTAAATATGTCTATATACTTAGCTAGTCCAACTTTCTTAAAACAATTAATCATGACCTCATCATAAAGGCTTGAATTTGAAATAACACCAATTCTATATCCTTTTTGTCTGATATTTTCTAGTGTTTGGTGAATGTTTTCCTCAATCCAAACATTATTCCTATATTCTGTATAAAAAATATCTAGTGCTCTTATGCACATATCTAAATCTAGCTCCACATCATATTTTCTTAAAAAGCCATTTAAATAATCTTCTACTGCATATTCTGTATGGTTAATTTTTCTTAAAGTCATAACTTTTTGCCATTTATCAAAAAAATGTTTCTTTACATCGTCAAACTCAACTTTGCAATTATATTGCTTAAGAAAATTTGTGAGGTAGTTTATCCCAGTAGTATCTTTTTCTTCATCATTTTTTCCAAAATGAAAATGTAATAATGTATTACCCATATCAAATAAAATTACTTTTGAACCCTTTATCATTTCTTCCTCCATACATTGCTTTTATAATCAATTTTAGTCCTAGTGAGTTGTTTCGTGAGACCATAGTGATATTATTCCTTTGTGTTGGATTGTGGTTCGTTGAGTAAGGTTACATTGGAGCTTAATTGAAGATCATACTTTTATCATCATTAGACCTTCTTTAGAACATATTCACTGTTGTTAGCAAAAAACTTATAAAACCCGACCAAAGCCAGTCTTTTCATCCTACAAATTTGGAAGAATATCGCTCCACATTGCGCGCAAGATATCCTTGTGTTCAATTTCGTTGTGTGAGGTGACCGTAATGACAGCGTTATAATCAGTTATAACGACACACAATTGACCATACATACCGTCCGCTCGATAAGTGTTCGGAGGCGTGCATTTCCAAACCTGATAACCGTAACCACCTCTGGTTTCGGCATCGTTTTTGGATGTGGTATCGACCCAATCAGAATGCAGGAGGTTTACATAGTCAGCAGGAACAATTTGCTTATCCTTGTATATGCCATTTTGCAGTAAGGTTATCCCAATGCGGGAAAATTCCTCAGTATTCAGATACAAGCCACCTGAGCACGACGTATGTCCATGCTGACAGGTATTCCATTGAGGATTTACAATTTCTAACATATCAAACAAACGAGGCTTTAAATAATCCAGCATTGTTTTTCCACTCACTTTTTCTACAAGCCTACCAAGCATGTATGTACATAAATCCTCATAATAGAAATTTGAACCAGCTTCTTTTTTCATCTCTGAGATAAAGAAAAGTTCTGCTCTGTCTTTAGAATTATATTGGCTGAAATCCTCGAACATATGTCCAGAACTCATTTGCAACAAATGTCGAATAGTTATTTTTTCAGAACCTAAATAGGCCATATCTTTGTATTCCGGAAAAAAATCCAACACATAATCCGATAACAGGAAACGACCTTCGCTTTCCGCGATACCAATTCCGACGGATGCGAAAGTTTTCGATGCGGAATAGAGATTTTCTCTATCATTGTTGCGGAATCGATGCTCCGCCAGCGTTTTTCCGTTTTGATAAACATGAATGCCATATACACCCAGATTTTTTTCAATCACAGAAAGTCTAAAATCTGATAACAACCCCATTTAAACACCCCCATATTGCTTATTGTATTAATTTTCTTCATTGCAACTTTATTGCTTAAGCTATTATTTTATACGTGAAAACCGAAAAAACGTAGATTTATCGCATCTGGTCTATGTAGATGACCTTCTCTAATCCAGGCTCACACGGTTTATACTAATCAGTGGTACTTTCCTTTGACTTACTTCGCTTACATGTTCCAAAGGTTTCCCTACATCTATTCTTGCTCTTTGACCACAAGACACAAAACGCCCCTGAACAAATATTCTATAGTAGCTTTGTATACAAATCCCTCTGAGAAGAGAATTCGACGAAGTCCTTACTCCAATTGTTCTTATCTATTACATATTCATCAATATAAAAGTCGTCCAGATAATACTTTAAACTAGGTAATTTCTTGAATCTTTCAATTGCTACCTCCGCCAAATCCCTTGATGAATATGTTCTGATGTTCTTTATTTCTCCAATCTAATTTACCTCATAACTATGCTGCAAAAGGAAAGCTTTCTTCATAATCCAGCATACGTATGCATAGGAGCATTAATAACCTTCTATTAGCTTTCAACTGCCGCATTCTTTCATAAGACATTTCATGTAACGTTGCGCATCCAAGACGTCAGCCAGCACTACAAGAATTTTGAAAAACTTTACATAGCTCTTATGTTAGATTTTTAAAATTCTGACTTGGTTTTGCTGGCTGATGTGTTGTGGCTTCTTCGAATGCTTGACCCATTACAGCCACAACGAACTTGGATGCATTGTTAGCTTGAGTCCGACAGGACTAAAGTTGCAATCATCACTACCTAAAACTCATTTTTATTAGACTATATAAGAAAAATGTGAAACAGTATAGTATCAGTGTCTTTTTATCTTAGTTTTGGTCATTACATAATTTTCCCACATATATATAGCAATAATATAAAGATAAGAGAATTCTCTTGGATAGTCAGATTTCTCCATTTGATATGTAATATTGAATTTTGATAAAAAATAGTTAGAACGTCTTAAATGCCAGGGAGAAGTTACTACCATTGATGATGACCAATTTTTATCTTCCATTATCTTTATTGAATTTTGTATATTTTGATATGTGTTTCTTGATTTATCCTCTTTAATCAAACAACTATTTGGAATACCTAATGATTCTGCGAAATTAGCCATAACATCTGCTTCGATATATTTATTATAGACTCCTCCACCCGAACATATAATGTTATTAGCGTATCCCTTATTAAATAATTCAACTGCTTTTATAACTCTTTCTCTCATTATCGGAGAAGGCTTTCCGTCCTGTAATGCAGGAAAGCCTAAAATAATTATCACATCAAATCTATCCCTTTTCAATTTTGTTACAGGAGACTTATAAAATAAAAGTGGATATATGTTGATTAATACAAGGATTATGATAATAAAAATAAAAACACTTATTGCCATATACTTTAATAAAATAATAAAAATATTAACATCCATTTCCTTTTGTACTCCATTCATTGCGTATAATTTATTTGTACATGTTTCGTAGTTAATTACTATTGCGATTCTAATTCTTTCTCAATCACCCAAAATTAATACTCTCTTCCTATAGGATTTCAGCTAACGTCTCGCATTCAAGACGTTCCTGAGCCTAGCCAGACTTGACTTGGTGAAGGAATGTGCTTTAGCTTCTTCCGGGGCTTGACCCTAATTTAGCCAAAGCGAACTTGAATGTTTTGTTAGATGCAGTTTTAGCCACTACACTTTAAGCTGAGTTTACTCTTTTAACTTTAATTCTAACTCGCATTAAAAGAATATTGTGCAAGAAACTTACTGTAGATTATGCTTATTAGCGGAGGTTAATCCAATACATTTGTTGTTCTTTACCTTCATGGAAATTTTTGCCTATTGATATACCACCGCAACTCATCGCAGTCTGACTTGAAGCAATATTATCTTTATCACAGATAATCATTACTTTTGGAATTTTCATATCTTTTGCAATTTCTAAAACAAGTAATAATTGTTGCTTACCATAACCTTTTTTTCGCTCAGTTGGACGAATGCCATAGCCTATTTGTCCTCCATGTTTTTCTAATTCATCAGTTAAAAAGTGACGGAGTTGAATAGTACCTATAATTCTATTATCAGATTTTCTTACAGAAAAGAATGTGCTGGCATGAACATTATTGCGAAGTTTATCTTTCTCAATTGAAAGAACAATTTCAAGCCATTCATCAAAATCATTATAACGGGCTAGACCACAACTGCCATTGATATTAGTTTCCCCAAAGTCTAGATACTCTTGTTTGTATTCCAGAATTTTTTCTTCTAAAACCTTTGATGGGTTTACTAAAATTAATTCACTCAATTTAATACCTCCTAATATAAATAATCTGTGGTTCGCCTTATATAACAATTGCGTCTCTAAAAAATAAATAAAAAACTTTAAAGATGTCACTCTGTTAGTCTAAAATTGCATCTAACGTACTGAGTATTTCTGATGTTTTGGAACCTTAGATAGCTCTTATCTTAGGTTCCAAAACATCAGAAATACTGTGTTAGAAGATGTGACGATATCATTTCTCCAACGATTCTTTGCATAATATAAATTATGTGTCTCATTATTATTCTAAAATAATACTCATAATTCAAGATTTACAATTCTTTATCAGTAAAAGTTAATGTGACTACCTGCACTAAATCCATTCCCTCGAATTTAGAAGCTTCAAAGTAGTCTTGAACAGAGTAGTTTTTCATACTTGTCCCACTGTCATAAACCATAAGAGCAACAGGAATTTCTTTATTGATTTCTATCTTTTGCAATTCTTGTAAAAATCCTTTAGTAAATACCATCGTTTCTGTATCAAGTATGATTTCATCTGTTTTAAACGAAGCTCTTCCACCAGAATTTATATTAAAATCAATCGCATAATTTTCTTTCAGTTGCATTGTAAAAGTTCCAGTTAATTGGTCAATAGGCTTTCTATCTGCGCCTATTGAAATACCTCCACCGCCAATATTGTTCCAATTTTCATCACATCCAAGTCTGTAAACATTTACATATAAAGTTATTGCCTCTTTTGGTGCATGAAAAGAAATAATTTGTGAATTTCCTTCTATACCAAATGACTGCAATATATATTTCTCGCTTTCCGATAATTCGTATGGTATAATCCCTTCCTTGGCTAAGAGTTTAGGTGAATCTGTCTTGTTGGAACAAGCGACTAAAGTCATTATAATTATAAATATTAATATTAGTGAAAAAAATCTTTTCCTTTTCATAAATAATCACCTCAAAAATTTAATTAATCTTTAACCAAACATAATTCTACTGTTATGCAATATCTTGTTTCCATCAACAGACCCCCAAAGAATAGCCCCAAAATCGTCATGTCTACTAACGTTGTTGCATGACCGACATGCCTGAACCCTAGATAACTCCTATCTTGGTGAAGGCATGTGTGCTGGGGCTCTGCATCATAGCCTGTCCCCCAGCACGAACGGTCATGCTGTGTTATATGGTGTAGACTGAACTTTTCAAGGGCTGTCACACTTGACAGCCTACCTTTTTATAAATCTATCTCCATCTCATATAGTGCAAAGTTACTATCTCCTAACATTCGCATGCCTACTCTTCTGAAACCTAGACTTTCATATAGCTTGCAGAGAGGCTTCCTACTCCAACCAGTATCCAATCTCAAATATCTTATATCTCTTTTCTTGCATTCTGCTACAGCAAATTTAACCATCTCTCCTGACAAACTCATTCCCGAATACTTTCTTGTGACACATAGCTTATGTATATAGCCTGCTTCATTTTCTTTCGCTTCTGGCCAAAACAAAGGGTCATTCCATTGCAGAATCATGCTGCATGCGTTATCTTCTCCAATCTTCCCAACGCAAAAGTTTTCCTCAGTCGCTCCACGAAGTAAACTTTCTTTCGCTAAGTCAGATACCTTCCACATGCCTATATTGTTATCTTCGCACCATTGTGCGACCTCTCTTAAAACGTCAATTGAAGTGTCTACATCCCCAACAACAATATTGAAGTCATTAATCATATTCTACATTGTCCTCTCTATGTAATTAAATTATCTATCTATGAGTAAACCGCTCGCACCCACAGGTGCGATTATCCAGTCGATACCATATAACGGCCCTTTGTTCCCGACGTTTCCCAGCGTTACAGTTAGTTTCCTAACCTTAGATAGCTCTTATTTTAGGTTAGAAGGCTGCCGACTCGGTTAGCTGGGGAATGTGGTGCTGACTCTCCTACTCTGGATGTTCCCTCTAGGAACCCTTTGCGGGAACATATTGTTATGTACTGTAGTCGCTCACGACCCAACATTACTTCTCTGTTAATCAAAATAATCTTCTAATAAAGTTATTTTCTTGTTAGTGCTATCCATTTCAATATAACATCCTATTGGCATTACCATTGGTCGATTATGACAACTATGAAAATCTGCAATAATTGGTAGATTCTCATTATTAAGTACTTCTAATAATAATTCATAAGGCTTTCTACCTGTTTTTTTATCATCATACAATTCATGTTTTGATAATATAATTCCTGATATCTTATTAAAGATTCCATTAACTTTTAAGAAAGAAAAGTTTCTCTCTAAAGTTGAAGCATTTCCTTCATCCTCAATGAAAAGTATATCTCCTTCTGTTATGTTAGGCATATACTTACTGCCCCAAAAACCTAGTATAGTATCTACGTTACCACCTATTAATCTACCTCTAACTATACCTTTAGTTATCGTCTTCCATTCTTTGTTTGATATTTCATATGGTATTGTACGGTCTTTTACTAATAAATCTTCGAAATTCCCATATATTTCATCTGCTAATAAGGGATATTCCCAAAATTCCTCAGCTACTGGTGGTCCATAAAAAGTAGGAATTCCTGTTTGTGCGTATATGCCCAATAATATTGCTGTAACATCTGAGTACCCAATTACTATCTTTGGGTTTTGAATAAAAGATTCATAATCTATATAAGGTAAAAGTGAATTGGAATTCATCCCTCCAATTGTTGCCATAATGCATTTAATATTAGGGTTTCGAATTAGACCATTTAGCTCCTCTACTCTTTCTTTTATTGAACCTGAACGATAGTAATCTGATTTTCTAGTAAGATTTCCCTCAACTATTTTGTATCCCTTATTTTCTAGATATTTTTTCGCTCTAGCATATGTATTAAAATTGCTGACCGGGCATGATGGTGAGAATATACCTATACTGTCTCCATATCTTAATTTTTCTAACTTTTTCATATTTAACACTCCCTATCTATTATTTGTTCTATGATCATTAAATAGTAAATGACCAAATAAAAATACTTTATGCGACTATTGTACATAACGTCTTTATGTTCACGACGTCGCTGAACCGGACAGCAAGAGCTAGACCGTCTTGGCGGTGCTCGCACCCGGTGAAGTGATGTGGTCTAACTTGCCCTATCAACGTTCCCTCTAAAATCCTTGCATGAACATATTGTTATCTGTAGTAGCAATATAATCTTCAATGACTTTCTATAACATTTTGATTATCAATATTTATTCTACTACACCCTCTACTAATCCATACTTTCTATAAAACTTCAACCCATTTTTATTTTGTAACATACAAGATAGATAAGCATATTCGTAGTCATTATTTAAAAAAATGTTATCAAATGCATGGGTTAATAAGTATGTACCATATCCTAATCGCTGACAATCAGGTTTAACTACTAATTTATCTACAATATTTCCATTAAGCCAATAAAAACCTATAAGTTCGTTTTCTTTCCAAAAAGATCTGAAAGAATCAATAAAGTAGTGTTTTGTACTTAAGCCATGCATATATTCTATTGTTTCATCCAAATTATTCGATGGAATTTGAAAACTAAAGGCATTATCCAATAGTATACAATACTCCTTTATTAGACCTATATCAAACGCATTCTCAATTAATATAAATTTATTTAATTTTTTATCATAATCTTTTCTATATTGAATAAACTCTTGACATATCCATGGGTTATCTGGATCAAAGATATAATCTGTTGTATTCATAACTAACACCACCTAATATTAATAATTTAAATAACTTATTTTTACTTTTTACAACTCTGAATTTATGTCAAATATTAACCTCAAAGTTTTTCTCTGTAATTATATTGCTTTTTCAGATAACATTCTTGATAGTCCAGATGTTTTACATGTTTTTAGTAAAATTTCTGGACTATCTTGTTAGATGAAGTAATCATAATGACCTAATATACATTCAAATTCTTTAAATTACTTCCTAATCTGTATCGAAATATGGGTCTTGGCTAAGTCTGTAAAAGTCCATATCATTTATTAGTACCCCAAACGCATATTCTTTTTCAATTTTTTCAGATTCAAAATCTAAAGTAAGTATTTTTATTTCTGGTGGATTTACTTCCTGTATTTTATACTTCCCTCCTACAATTTCTTTTTCACTTGCAGAACCTGGATGTGTGGCATCCACAAGCTGTCCCTCTGTTATTATCCCTTTTCTCTTTATCTGTAAAAACAATCTATCTTTAAGGATAAACCATTTACCTTCCACGTTATTTGTTCGTTCATCAAAAACCATAGTACTTATTGAAAACTTAAAACTTCTGTCATTATAAAACCTATACCTATCACTATACCCGGCACCAACCCCAGCTCCAAGATTCCAAAAACCAATAAACTCCTTCTCAACATCTGTCAATTTATCTGATAAATTATTAAAGTTTTTTTCAAGCTTTAATATTAAATCAATATTTTTTAAATCACTTAATGTTAAATACGTATTTACATCATCATACTTTGGTTCATACCAATCATATTTTGAAAAATAATTTTTGTATTTTGATGTTTTAAATTTATATCCATATTTTGCATAAATAGAATTTCTTAAGATACTGATCTCATCTTCATTCAGCGATACTATATCTTCATATTTAAAAATATTATCAAGATTAATTTTTTTACCATTTATGAAAACTATTTTCCCGATGTCTTCATTTTCTTTTTTTAATTCTGAAACTGTTTTGGTTATATTGCTTTCTTTCTTTGTATTTTTGTTATCATGTTTTTCATTATTTTCAAATGAACAACCTGTAATAAATGCTATTAACATTATAAAAACAATTACATACTTTTCTTTATTCAACTCAAAATCACCTACCAAAGTATTGTTTTCTGAGGACCTTTAAAATAAAGACCTTTTAGATATGATTATTTCATCTAACGTTTCGAACGGCCATGCATTGTTATCTGCAGTATGGGGCAGACTCGCTTGGATTTAAATAACACTCTAAACCCTTAGGGAATTACCTATCTTATTATTTTTTTTGCTGAAATACCTCTTAAGCTTGTCTGCGTATTCTATTCGCCCTTCAGCTTTTGACATTTCTCTTTTTGTTCCATATAAATTATCGTCTTTGTATCGCGGGAATACATGCAAATGATAATGCCATACATCTTGATTACCACAAGGTTCATTATGTTGTCTTGAGGATACTCCATCACATCCATATATTTTTTTGAAGGCAAGTGCTACTTCTTTTTCTAAATCGTGAATTTTTGCTGAAAGATCTGATGGTAACTCATATATATTTTCAATATGTTTATTTGGAATTATAATGACATGACCTTTATTGTTTTTCCACCAATCAGCTGCAATAAAAGCTGTTATATATTCATCTTGAAATATTATATCTGACTGTTTTGTTAGAACATGTTCATTTTCAATTCCTTGAACTACTAAACAAAATGGACATATATAATTCTGTGGTTCATGGTTGTACATTTAATCATCTCCTTGTATTAGAATAATCTATCAAGTGAGACCCAATAGAAAGACCATAGGCTCCGCTCCATCCCAAACCCCATATTGCAGATAACGTTTCTTATCGCCGACGCCTCCGAGCCTTAGATATCTCTTATCTTAGGCTCGGGGGGCCTTGGCGTTGGTTTTAAGGATTCTTTATATTTGAAAGATATATCTGAATATAGTACTTGTCCGATATTAAAGTACTCTCTAACCAGGGCGAACGGCAACATTTTATTAGTTGATGTTTCATGTCTTATGCAACCTTTTACGCGGAAATATAACCCCCAAAAATCCCTGAGTGAATTGTATATTTTCAATATAAATTCCCCTCAACTCTTTATAATATATGAGTATTGCTTCTTATTTTTCTTTGTCTTTATTTTCGATTTCAATAATTGTCATTATAGAATAATTGGCCAAATCTAATAGCGTATCAATAATGCTCTCATCTTTTACTTCAGCATCTTCCCTAATTAATTGCTTATATCTTCGTAACTTATCTTCTAATCTAATTGCAGGCATTATAAGTCCATATTCTTGAAACCCTTCACTGAAACTGTCACCATAGTCTTTATTTTTAGCAGTATATATTTTATTTAATCTTTCACATATCTCCTTATGTTGATCAATTTTTGACATATAGAATACTCCCTTCCTTTATCTCTAAGTTACGAATGTGCCTTGGCATTTTCGAACTAACTTATATATAGATTATAATCCATATACTTACACACTGCTATATAAAAAAGTTCACCAGCCAAGGCGAATGGTAAAATTTTGTTAGTTGATGTTCCAGCTCATTTACTAATTATATGCGTAGGATTTTCCCCAAGAATTTCTTTCAATGTAGTTTACATTAAAAGAAAGATGCGACTTAACTGACACTAAAATTATGCTACTACACCTCTACAAATTGGAATCTATTACTTGCCTATATAATCCATCATCTCTAAGGATAATTTATATGGGTTCACACCCTCTGGTACTGCATATTTGTTATCTTTTATATTTCTTAATAATGTCTTTAACGCTTGCTTTTCCATACATTTCCCCCACCTCTCAATATTTTTTTGAGTTCACTTCTCCTGCCATAGCTTACTATCTCTTTTCCTAAAAGTCTTTATTATACATACTTCACCTTCATATTATATTATTTCCACTACTAAAGTAATCCTTCATGGAATACTCTCGTTGTTCGTCCTGACATTATGTATTTCACATTAATATGAAACTTTGTTTAAATTTCAAACAACATACCATCATATGAGGCCATGAATCCGTGCTTTTCTAGTTCATCACAAAGTTCTTCATGTGTACTATTGCATATATGCGTAAAATGATGACTTACAAAAACTGTGCTATCGTCAGCAGTCTTATTCTTATAGAATCTTTCTTTTACCTTTAGATTTTCAGAAAAACCCATATGATTACTATCTATTCCATATGAAGTGAATCCAAAAGTACAATCTAGAAAAACAAGGTCAAGACGCATATCTTTTAAATATTCAAATGTTTCGTCCGGATAATAGCCAGAATCAGTGCCGAATAATACACGTCTACCACCTTTTTCAACTACATACATATAGCATTTTTCATCTTTCATATGTTTTGCCAGTAATGTATGAACCTTATAATCATCGTTGGAAAATGGCATAAACTCAGTTGGTGTATTAAATTCAATTTTATTTTTGACTTCATCCATAGGTTTGCCACGCTCCATTTGATCATATATTTCCTTTACACTAGGTGTTGAATATACATTCAATATATTTTCCAATAAAACAGTGGCATAAAATCCTCCCCTATAACGGAATATTGTAGGGTTAAAATGGTCTATATGTGAGTGTGTTATCAACAGATATTTCATCTTTGACAGATTTATATTCTCCTTTAGTGAGTGATAAAAGGTATCATCTCCAAAATCAATCATCAAATCATCATCCACATAAAATTGTGAGCGAGTTCTAATATTTTTTCCACCTGCATCACGGGCTTTTCTACATGAGTCACAGTTACAGAATATGGCTGGAAATCCTTCAGAAGCTCCTGATCCTAATACTTTTACTCTCATTTTCTATCCTCCTCAATCATAGCTGCCTTCTCCTGTCATTCGCATTATAAACTATTCTTAGTACACATTTTCAAATCACATTAAACTTACTCTTAACTGAAATTAAATATTTAAGCCAATAAAAAAAGACCTCGAAGTCCTGCTCCGATATTGCCATTGCACTTAACGTTCTGCGTATTCCCAACGCGCCCAAAACACATCCATCTTGGCTAAGTGTTGGGAATAGGCTGTTATGTGCAGTGGCAATTGCCTTTCTATCTTTATCTTAATGATTTATTGTGAGATATAAGAAAATTATGACTCAAGAGTAGAATTGTTCATTAATACTTTTTTAAAAGCCAAAAGTAGTCTCTTTTACATTAGGTAAAATACTATAAATAGAAGTTCCTATTCTTTCCTCAAAATATCTTTGTATATCAAATGTTACTTTCCATTTTTCAATCGTAAATTCATTAAAGCCATATCTCATCACAACATCTAACATCCTTTTTTCTAACAAGCAAAATCCTGATGGTAGTGCTAAAGCATCACATAATTGAATTAATTTATCATATGCCGTAAACTCAATATTATATAAATATTCTTTAATAAAATTACGTTCTTCAATCGTACAATCTTTCTTCCCGCATATGTCATCAACATTCTTACATAGGTATCCATGTGTCATACAGATTCTTGCCCATAAATCATAACCATTTTCCATGGCAAATTTATAACCGTCTAAACTATGTCTTTCATTAGTTACGCCATATCTTCTCCCAATATCATGCAACATTCCGAGGATTAATGCTACATTTGAATCCAACTCTTTATCTTCTTTTGCAATTAATTCTGCTGCTTGTCCTACATTCAAAGAATGTTCTATCCATGGTCCTGGGTTTAATCTACTACCTTGTTCTAATAATATCTTTGCTTCTTCTAATGTCGGAACCCCTTTTCTCAAATAATCTTTCATATTTATATATCCCCTTTAGTTAAATTAGTTTCGTAAATTAATACAGAAGCGACGCTTTATTCTACTACAAAGAAGCAAACAAATTTTTGTTTAAATTGCAAGACCTTAAAATTATGACTTCGAAGCCCGGCTCCGATATTGCCATTGCACATAACGTTTTGGCTTGCCGAAGTGCCCCAGCGTTACAGGAGTATAAGAAAACATAGCTCTTATGTTGTTTTCTTATACTCCGACTCCGTTAGCTGAGGCATTTGGGTGTAGTGATAGCGGAATCGGCAAGGTGTTGTTAGTGGGAGTGGCATATTTGCACTACATTTTATTCGTTGACTATACCCCTCAGCTCTTTTTGATTTTGTTCGTCATATAAGAAATTATTAATTAACTTAACGATAAATTGTAATTTATCAGATTTTGCATATTTTATTTTTAATGCGAAGACTGGCTTCAATATGCATTATCCAATGTCGTGAAAATGGCATTTGAATTAAACCCTGAATATTTTTATCATACCAATAATCAATTAACCAAACAGCGTTATCATCATTACTAACTACATCCAGTAACTTAAGCAGATTCTTATCTTGTTCAGTCATTTTTATTTTTAAATCCTCATATGAAAGCCCTTTTAATAATTGTGTTGTCGAAACATCAACATCACTAATATATTGATATAATTCATCCAAATTTAGTTTTGATGAAAATATTGAAATTTCTTGTTTTACCAGTTCATTACCAGTCGTAATGATAGATGATTTCATCCTTTCACGATAGTTATCTTTAAAAAATATTTGCTCTCTTTTTTTAATCAAAGAATTGGATACTATATCTTCTATTCTAAAAATATGGTACAAAGAATAAGCAATTGTTTTATTATGATATCCTTTCGCATTGATAAAAGGCATTGCATTAAAATCTTCTCTGTTCAATAATTCCTTGAAACCCATTATTTGTTCCATCAATTCTTTTCTTAACTCTAATAATATGTCAATTCCCGCATAGAAAGTCCCTTTTTTCTTTATCTGTATCTGCATTTTTTTATTTAAATCTGACCATTCGGCATTCATAAAATTCTCCTCTATAAATTACTATTTATCTATATATCATATAATTTATTCTTAATGATTACTTTTTTATAAGCTAGTATTGATTACTAAATTAGTGCGGAACTAAAACTTTTATTAATATGCCATTTCCACTAACGTTCCCGCTGTTTGCGACGTACCCTCTTTCAAATTAATACTATGACTTTATCTACTAATTGTTCAGTTCATCGTATTCTTCTTAATCAAATGGGTATGTTGCAAATAGTGTGTTATATGATGGACGATGCCCCTAGCTTCAGAGCTGGCATGGACGCCAGCCCTTAAGGCTAATATATTACTGTTATCTTACTCATGTACGCATTAGCCAACTACATATCAATATTCAACAATATGAAAAGTCAACATTGTTATAATGTGGTATTTTCAATAATAACGTGCCTTATTGCTATCAATAACAATGGCATATACATACTAAATAATAATAATCTTTGCCAAAGTCCAGTACATCCTATGATACTATTTTGATACGATTCTTTTTCAGACATTATAAAAAGCACAAATAGACCTATGTTTATTATGAAAAAAGCTAGCGACACAGTGCCAATAGTGTTCTTTTGATCTATAATTGAAATAACACCAATAACTAAGGGAATAAATGTTAAGAGTAGAAAACCTAATCCTGCCGCAATTCCATGAATCTTAGATGCCATTGTCTCAATATCTTTACTTTCATTGACACTAAATATGCCCGAAATAATTCCTGCACCTATTCCAAAAGCCAATAATATTATAAAACCTAGTGTTGCATAAGTTGTTGACACTTTAGTATATACCATATAGAAATTCATAGCTGAGATACTTATTAAAATACCTAAGATTATTAACCAGCAATTATATATATAAGCTACTGGGCTTGCTGAACTTCCTAGAACACTCATTACTTGTTTTGTATGGCTATAATTTGGGTAAAAAATAGCTAGAACATAAGGAACAGCAAAATCCCCCACTATTGCTATTATTAATACTAGCCAACTTAATCTTGTTCCCCAAAAACTCATAGTTTATCCTCCTCATTATTAACTCCTAACCCATTTGTTATACTTCATGTTTTTATCCGAGCCATGGACGGCGAGGCTACGCACCATCTTTCATATAACGTTTCGCATGTGAGACGTTTCAAAGACTTAGCCAGACCTGGCTTAATCTTTGACATGTGTGCTGGGCTACCCCAGAGATTAACCCTCACCAGCACGAACTCACATGCTGTGTTATATGCTGTGGCATTTACCTTCCTATGTTTAATTCAATACCAATATTTTATTGCAGTATAAGAGAATATTATGAATTAACAGAATTTCATAATATTCTCTAATTAGTAATGTTTTATACCCAATCGTGTACTAAAATACTCCAAATCATCATAGCTCATATTCCATAAGGATAAAACATCTTTTGCTATGCCATTTATAATTTGGTTTGCTACATTATAAGCAAGATCAAAATCCATTTGTGTAATATCTCCATTTTCCAATGCTTTATTAAGTTCATCTTCATCAAACAAAACTATTTCACCTGAAGGAAATACAACAACATCAAGATATAAGTCATCATAAAAGGGCTGACCATGTATATCAATATCATTTTGCTTTGTTATGTCAAAATACCAATCGATAATGTTATTGTTTTCATCAATTATAGTAGTTACAGACCAATTCTTTTCAATAGGCAATCGTTGTATCAATATATATCCATCATCTAAAACGCAAAACTGCTTTTTATCAAAATTACATACAAGTTTTTCGTGTACTTTTTCTATAAAAATAGCTGAAGCATATCCATTAAATCGTTCTTGATACGTATTAAATAATATGCTCTTGCTTTTTTCTATTTTTCCCCACTTACTGTGGTCAATATATTTTCTTTTCATACTCTACCCCTCATCTTAAATTCGTATTTTAATACCAAAGTAAACCAGAGAAAATTACATTTGTTATTAAAGACATATAATCAAGACTGCAGAGCCCGACCCCGATATTGCCATTGGATATAACTCTTAGGATTGTATCTGAAGTTGAAAGCACAAAATAAATAACCCTCAATATTCTAGATTATTAATCAAGAGCTATAACCACTCAATACTTTTTTCAATTTCAGATACAATTCAGTTGAACGATGCCGCGTACAACTTTACTATAGGATTTCAATCTTCTCTATTTTCTTTTGTATTTGAAAAAATCTTTTATTTTTTTCGAAACTTCTATATAGTTTAGATAATATTTTTGATATTTTTTGTATTTTTCCTTTAATTTTACGGTAATTTATTATATATTCATTTGCTTTTCTTAAAAATATGCATACTTCTCCTAAGGACCTGTCCCCTTTAAAACTTCGTTATTTTAGATTAAGCTACTGACATCTTCACGCCTGGCGGCAAATAACATCTAGGATTAATCTTTTTGTTTCTAACTATATATCCTTTACCACAACATGGACATATGGTGTAATCAACTCCAGTTAATCTAAAAATTAATTCTTGCCAGCTTTCTTTGCTGCTAGTCCATTTTAGAACTATATCCTTTAGGCTGCATATCTCTTATCATATTTTATCTTAATATACTCATTACAAACACTCCTTTTGATATTTTAATGGTTATTATTATCAATTAATATCAAAAGAAACATTCCTACCTACATATCAGTAAAGACTCATATGTAATTTGTTTGCTTTTCAGCCACCGCTGTTAAGCGGTTTAGTTCAACGTCTGTGATTCCTGTCGTCCTCGAAGTATGAGAGGATGGGCGGAGCAAACAGGAATCAGCTTGTTATGTGACGTTGCACACGAAGATTACCAATAATGATAGGATTTTGCTCATAATCTAGTATATTTCATTTGCATCTTTAGGTAATCTACGAACATGCTCTAAAAATCTTCTGCTTGAATCTGCTTCTTCATGATTATAACAATAACCCAACTTATCAGCCACTTCATTTGCTACTTCATCAAATAAATCACACATTGCTAATGTTGCATCCCAGATATGTTCAGTATTTCCATCTGAATAAGTGTTTAGGAAACGTTGCCACATCTCTTTTGTAAGAAAACGATACATATATTTTCCGGATTTCCCTACGCTATAGGAATAATCTGTTTCAATTCCAATTTTCCAAGAAAGCATATTCACTAAATGAGGTCTTATATGATAATTGATCATGTCCATGGCATATGGAATTTCTCCTCTCCATAGTCCTTTAGCCACATTATTGAGACACCACCAAAAATTATTGCAGTCACACATATAGTCATTTTCTAATGGTTTTCTGACATAATAATCCCTATCTGTAGATTCTGGAATTATAGGTAAAATATTATCTTTGTCCAGTAAAATTACACACAACTTATCTGCTAAAATATTATTCAATGCGTAAGGTATTGATTCCACATGCAAGTCCAGACGATTTCCATCTGCAAATTGAATAAGCCAACCGTATATATCATCAAAATTGTGATCTCTGCCTCTTAAGAAATCCATTTTTTCCGGAATTTGCATATATAATCTCTGACCAAAACAATCAATTCATGACTCGTCCTCGTAAAAAGGCTTTATCTCCGATACAACATAAACAATATCATAATCCTGAAAAATATCCTTATGAACATTAGGATTCGTTCTCGAACCATTCATATAAACCGCTCTTATGCGCTCATCCTGCTTTGCAACATTAATTATTAAATCAAACATTTCCTGCTCTGTTCTCATCCAATTCTCTCCTTAATGAATTTCCACTACTACATCTATTATAAAAATAGTGTGCAATGTCACATAACGTTTCTGTGTTTACGACGTCCCTGAACCGGACCTAAAGGTAGACCGTCTTGGCGGAGCTCCGCTCCCGGTGAAGGGATGTGGTGCCTGACGGGCTTCCCTATGCTCTAGGATTAAGGTTACTGACCTTGCCCCTGGCACCCCTGCGTAAACACTATGTTATCTGCTGTCCCGTGTCATCAAATCTACTATATCCACATCACCTTTTTTATTTTTTAATGTTTCATTTTATAAAGAATACAAAATAATTCAACTGAACATTATTCATCATCTTAACTACAAATTGAAATTTGTCGTGCTTATGCTTGAAAGGCGCAATGAATAAAATGTTTATTTCTTTTGCAAGCATGACAATTCTTGATCAAACCATGTTTCAATGTCATCTCGTATATCTAAAACAGAATCATCCAACGATATGGGAAGTCCACGGCAACCACCATCACAATGACCGATTTCTCTTTTTCTGCCGCAGCCATATCCCTTTGCAATCAGTTCCTGCAAAATTGGAGGAAACGTTTTGATGGTGTCAGTGTATTCCTGCGTCTTTGTCGATTTCACATTGATATGATAGCCGTTGTTGAGGGAAGCGTTAATTCCCCATAAATCTTTCCGTTTATAACAATACTTGATATAGATATGAAACCCTTTTACTTCCACAACGCAGGTAAGTCCTTTATCCAGATAGCGCTGATGCAGTTGCAGAATGAAATCCTGCACATCTGCGGATAAAGGCTTTATCGTATCCTGCACGATGGAAAGCACATCGGTTTCATCCTTTTTCAATACCCTGTAATCACAGCGCAAAAAAACATCCTGGTTAACGAGGGTGCCATGGTCTATTTCGGCGATTGCCATGACCTTCAGGCCTGTCAGCATAGTGGGGTTATCTGGATATGTAATCTTTATGGTTTTGAT